>JAFGDY010000240.1 GCA_016931895.1 Anaerolineae bacterium | reverse complement strand
TATTTTCTTGGATTAACACTCATATAGATTTTCGCCTATTTGAAAAGTGTCAACTTAACTATTCGTAAGAGATGAACCATCCCCTATTTTTCGTAATAATATACCAACAATCCCAGCCAAAGCCATAAGCCGTCACGAACTCTGATTTTTGAAGCAAATCTTTTGCGGAACAAATCTTATCAAGACAAACCCGAATTTTCCGGGGATAATCAGCGTATCGTCTCAGAAACTCCTCGCAACTCATTTCCTTTTGGGGCCATAATTGACAGGGACAATAAACCCCGTGACTATTGGGAATGGTCATAGCAATGGGCTGCAAAATAACCTGGCAATCTTTTGGCCCGTCGGTTGTTTTTGGGTATTCAAACTGTAGAGTAGTTTTCTTCTCCATTTTTTCTCCAAATCGAGATATTAGTACAAATGTTCTAGTTTGTCAAGCCGATATTTTCCCGATGAAAATAAAAAACGCCCCCTGTTCTGCGGAGAGAAGCAAAACACAATATAAAGGGCGTTAACATTTTCATCCGGCCATCATCAAAACACGCAAACAGTTTTTTAAAGTACAGATTGCCATCAAATGATGGCACAAATTAAGCTGCTTTCAGTTTATCAAACTTTAAAACAGAGTGCCAGAGTACTTTGTGTCTAAATCATAAATCGCAGCCGGGCCATAAAATCGCCCAACTCTTTGAGTTTGACGGCGCTGCTTTCATCGCCTTTGGCCCGGAATTGCTCCACTCTGGCTGCCAACTCGGCAAAAAAAACGCTATCGCAACGGCTCACGTTAACGCTGATCAGTTGTTGCAGGTCGTCTTTATCTTTGGCCTGAATGAATTTTTTAAGTAGCTCTTGCGCTTCTTGATGGGTCATCATTATTCTCCATGGTCAGGCTATAACAGTTGCATTTCTCTGGCCCGGGCCACGGCCTGGGTGCGGCGGTTGACGCCCAGTTTGCCGTAGATATTACTTAGGTGCCACTTTACCGTGCCCACCGTCAGCACCAGTTCGGCCGCAATTTGTTGGTTAGACAAGCCAGTGGCAATGAGACGCAGAATTTCAAGCTCGCGGTCGCTGAGCGACTCTACCAGATTTACCCTTTGCAAACCGGTCAATAACTTTTTGGCATAACCCGCGGCTACCTTGGGGGCTGTGACCTGTGGTAACAAGTCTGCCAGCGGGCCTCCCTCGTCAACAAAAAGGCGAATGTAGCCCTCCGGTTCGGCCAGGGCCAGGGCTTCGGCCAGGGTAGTTACGGCGCCGGGCGTGTCGCCGGAAGCCTGATAGGCCAAAGCCTGGAGAGTCGAAATTTCCAGAACCCAGCCGGTACGCTCCGACGCTGCGGCAGCCTGATGCAGGGAAGTCAACAAAACCAGGGCCTCATCCGGCTTATTTTGGGCAATCAGAAGCCGGGCCTGGGTCAGGCGTTCCAGCCGAGATAGTTCGTCGGGATAACCGGCGGAGTCGTCGGCGCGGGCGTTATCGTCATTGGGGCCGGAGCGCTCTTGCTTTAAGCAATTAATGGCTGCCTCTATATCACCTTGCGCCAACCACAGCCTCACGCGGCAATCATTCAGCCGGACGCGCCAACTGGGTAGCTGGTGTTTTTGGGCAAACGCTTCGGCCTGGCCTACTGCTTCAAAGGCAGCGGTTGGGTTGGATCGGGCCTGGTGAAGGCAGGCCAGCGCCAGGTAGCCCTTCATCAGGGTGATGGCCTCGCCGTGTTGCTGGCCCATCTGGAGACCCTCTTGCAGGTGCTCACTGGCCGCATCCAGGTCATTCCATTGATACAATACCTCCCCCAGCCCAACGTGCACCCGGCCCGTATGGGGCGGCAGCGGTCCCCCTCGTTCAACATGCCGGGCCGCCAAAGCCAACGCTTGCCGGTAGAGTTCAGCCGCGCGGCGCAAGCCTCCTTGTTCCAGGTGTAACTGGGCCAAATTCCCGATAGCGATCAACGCAACAGGGAGATTGTGATTGGCCTGGCTGATGGCGCTGGCCTGAGCAAAGGCCCATTTAGCCCCGGCAATGTCGCCGTGCAGGTTGCAGGCCGTGGCTAAACTCAAGGCGACCGCTCCCCGCAAAAACAGGTTTTCCTCTGGCAACCGGGCCAACGCCAGGCGATATAATTCTATGGCCTGGGGAATGTTCCGCCGAAAGAAGGCCACACTGGCCTGAATGGCGGTCAACTCGCCGGGGATTTCACCTTCATCCGCAATTGGGGCAAGTTGGTTGTTTTGCAGCCAGGTTTCAACCTCTGCCAATTGTCCGGCAAAAACCATGGCCCAGGCGTGAAAGAGAGACAGCCGGGGCCGGGCGCGGACCAACTCTGCGGGCAACGCTTCTAGCCATTTGAACAGCGTGGCCAACTCGCTTTGTCGCAGCAGCGCCCCGCCGCTTTGTTCCACCAGCCGCACCGCGCGCTCAACGTCGGCGGCCACCAGGGCGTGGCTCATGGCTTCAACGGCCAGACCGTTTTGCTCGTACCATGCTGCGGCCCGGCGATGCAGGGCGGCTACGCCCGGCGCGCCAACCTGCCGTTGGAGATAGTCGCGTAAAAAATCGGCCAAGAGATGGTGGTAGCGATACCACTGCCGGTGGTCGTCAAGCGGCATAATGAAGAGATTAGCCTTTTCCAGATAGGCCAGGGTCTGTTGGCTGGATTTCTCCCCGGCCAGGCGAGGAGAATCCAGCACAGCATCGCACAGGGGGGCGGTCAAACCATTGAGAATGGAAGTTTGCAGTAAAAAGGTTTGCACGGGTTGGGGCTGTTGCTGCAAGATTTCCTCGGCCAGGTAGTCCCAAATATAACGCTGGCTGCCGGTGAACGAGGCCATAAAGGCGGGGATATCCTGGCAATCCCGCATCGAAAGCGCGGCCATTTGCAGCCCGGCAATCCAGCCTTCGGTGCGCGTTTCCAGGGCCGCTACATCTACGGCTGAAAGCTCCAGGCCCATTACCTCGTTGAGAAAGGTAGCAGCTTCGGCGGGCATAAAGCGCAGATCGTTTGCTCGCAACTCAAGCAGTTGGTTTCGCGCTCGCAGGCGGGCCAGGGGTAAGGGCGGTTCGGCGCGGCTGGCGATAATGAGGCGCATTTGCGGCGGCAGGTAGTTGAGCAGGCAGGCCAGAATGTGGTGAATGGCCGGGGTGTTGATCAGGTGGTAATCATCAAGAATCAGGGCGAATTTATGACCTGAACCTGTAGCGGCGATTTCATTAATAAGCGCGGTTAAAAATGCCTCATGATCCTCCGCGCTTCCAGAGGCGAGATTAGAGATTGATTGCGGGGTTTGAGGCCGGCGCGTGGCCAGGCCGGTTTCACCCAGTCCGGGTTGAATGGTTTGCCAGGCGGCGAGGAGGTACAACAAAAAGTGGCCCGGGTCGTTGTCGTTCTCGTCAAGGGAGAGCCAGGCGATTTTGGCGGGAGGAACATTTTTTTGAGCGGTTGTTTGTTGGGGTTCTTGCTCTTGAAGCAGGGGCTGGACCCATTCACTCAATAGGGTTGTTTTGCCAAAACCGGCCGGGGCCAGGATGAGGGTAAGGGCGTGCTCCCAAACTTGATTTAGCCGGGCGGTCAGCCGCGGGCGGAAAACCTGGCTACAACGGGGAGGGGGAATGTGCAGTTTGGTGGTTAAGAGCGGATTTTGGGGGGATGCGCTTGCCGGAAGAATGATCATGGCTGGAGGATGTATCCTAACTCCTTCAACCTGGCCCGGAAGGCTTTTTCGCGGCGGACGGGAATGATAAGGGTTGATTGGTTCATGGCATAACAAAATTTTTGCAAAACCGGGTCGGCCAGCACCATCTCCACCAGGTCAGGGGTGTCGGCATTGACAAAAACGGCCGGTTCGCCTTTGCGGAAGGCTTGGCTGTTTTGCCGAACTTGCTCTAGCCAGGTAGTGACGGCAGGAGGTAAAGGCCCGTTGTGGCGTTGGTGTAAAAAGCCGGCCAGGCGATCAAAATCGGCGCCTTCTTCCAGGGCGTTTAACAATTGCCGGGTATCGAGTTGGCAGCGGTGTTTTTGCACCGGCGTAGCCAACTGCGCCAGCATATTTTGTTCATTTGGCGTTAAGTCGTGGCCCTGAATCAGAGTGATGTGTAAATCGGCTGAAACCACAAACAGCGGCTCGTGGGGCGGTTTTTGGGGAGTGTACGCCTCGGCCTGGCCAAGCAAATACGCGCCCAGGTTGTTGATGCGAAAATATCTGAGGCCGTCGTACAAACTCAAAGCCTCATCTGCGTAAAAATGCTCAAATTTCGGATTAGCATCTGCGGGATCGGTAAAGAGTAAATCAAGCGCCCCCATTGAGCCTAAATACTCCCATAACACCACATTCACGTACAAACCCTTAACGATCAGCCAATAGTCGTTGCCGTAGAGCATGCCGTATTCGGGGTGTCCCACGTACAGGTTGCTGGTTTGGGTTGTTTCCACCTCAAAATCAAAGTGCCATATTTTGAGCGCCCGGTAAAAATCCTGGAGGTCAATCCACACGCCTACCGGGCACCAGGAAAGCGCCTCAATTACGGCTTCGCGGCGAACAGATGGCGGGGTCAAACGGGTGCGGCGCGACCGCTGCCCTTTCAGGGCCGAAATGCGGCTCAATTCATCAAAAGAGCCATCCGCTACCCACGTTTCAAAAGCTTCCAGCAATAAGGCAGGGTTTTGGGTTTGGTAAAACTCGCGTCCAGGGGCGGTCAATTGCAGTTGGTTGCGGCCCCGCGCTTTGGCCACCAGGCCGGCCCCTTGAGCAAAAACATCAAGGCCAAAAGGGCGAATGGTTTGATCGGCCCGAAAATCAGCAGGCGGCGGCCAGAAATCGCCGGCCAATAAGCCGGCCATGATTTTTTGGATACTGCCTTTGGTGGCCCGGCCGGAACTGCCGCCAATTTTTAGCTGGCCTTGGTCGGCCAGCCGGAGGTAGGCCAGCAGGTCGTGCAGCCCGGCCTGTTCGGTTTCGGTACACATCAGGTCAAGCGAATACCCCTCTTCGGCCAGGGTGGTGGGTGTTTCGGACACGCCCGTGAGTTGGAATTTATCGGGGGGTGGCACCAAATTTGCCAGCAGGGGTACGAGGTCTGAAGGCAAGTGTCCGTTGTGCAGGAACAGGTCCAGCAGGATGGGGTTTGAGCGCCAGCCCCAGCCGCTTTGGGGGCGTTCCGGCAGCGAGCCATATTGGGCCACAAAGGCTCGCTGGTTGAACTCGCCGTCGTTGTGATAAGCGGCGGCGATGGCCTTTTTGGAGAGATCGTCCATTTGCTGCCACAACTGCCGCAACAATTCCGGAACCATTACCGCGCGATGAATGCACCGCACCAGATCGTCTTTGCGGGTATGGCCCCGGCAATTGCACAAACCGGCCAATCGCTGCAAGTGGTCATTGGTGTAACTATAGAGTATTTCTGAAAGCTCCATCTTGCAAAAACCCCACCTCTAAAGGTTGTGGGCCTTTTAGTCTTCCCTATCAATATTTGGGACCTGTTCACCAAAAGCAGCCTTCATCGCCGCCTGGGTAATTGCCCGGTAAGCGGGGCCGAGGATTTTGAGCAAGTCTTCGTCTAAAAAGTTGGGCTGCCCCAAACGTTTGAGGATGGGAAATTCAGCCACCGGCGGTTTGATGGTGGTTTTAAAATGGGGCCAGGGCTGGCCTATGTCCCAGAAATTTTCAACGGTTTCATTCAGCGGAACGGTCACTTCGGCCATTTCCTCCGGCTCATCTTCCGGGCCAAGCGTTTCGGCGCGATGCGCCCGCAGCGCGGCCAGAATTTGCTCCTGGGTGCGGCCCCGCAGCCGGAAGAGCAAAAAAGGGTCTTCATCAAACTGCTCGCCCAAAATATAATGCACTGCGGCCACGTGTTTGCAAGGGTTGGCCCAATCCGGGCAACTACAGTTGGTCATCAACTCCACTTCGGTTTCAGGGAACAGGCTTACCCTGGCCGCCCGAAAAGCCTGTTCAACTTCGTCTGGCATCTCCCCGGCCAGCAGTTGGGCCGTAAAAATGGCCTGCTCGGCCAGCGCGTCAATAACCTGTTCCCACTGCCTATCGGTCAGGTGGTCAATGTTGATGGTCACTTTATAGGGCCTTTTGCGCGACCCCTGCACTTTGGCCTCGATGCCGCTTTTGCTTTCTTCTATAGAAAGCACCTGGCCTTTGCGGGCGTAAGTGCGCCCCCGGCGCAGCCGCCCGGCATCCACCAATTTTTCCAGCGACTTGATCCAGCGGTTGGCCCACCAATTTTTGGCAAAATCGCCCCGTTTGCTGCGGGCCTTGATGCCCTGGTCGGTTTCGATGGGCTGGCTGGGTTTGAAATAACTGTAATAATTGTAATAACGACTCATTGAACACTTCCTTCCAAACGGCCGCTGAAGTATCGGCCTTGGCGGTCGGCGGTCAATTTATCCTCGCCGCAGCGTCACCAGATCGCGCAGTTCCGTGGTAGACAACTCGGTGAGCCAATTTTCGCCACCACCCACAATGCTTTGGGCCAGGGCTTTTTTGCTTTCAATCATGTTGTCAATCATCTCTTCCATGGTGCCCGCGCAGATGAATTTATGCACCTGCACGTTGCGCGTCTGGCCAATGCGAAAGGCCCGGTCGGTGGCCTGGTCTTCCACGGCCGGATTCCACCAGCGGTCAAAATGGAACACGTGGTTGGCCCGGGTCAGGTTCAGGCCGGTGCCGCCGGCTTTTAGCGATAAAATAAAAATGGGCGGGCCGTGCGGGTCTTCCTGGAACCGGCCGACCATGGCCGCCCGTTTAGGGGCCGGCACACCGCCATGCAAAAATAGGGTGGACACGCCCAAGCGTTCCTGTAGATGTTGTTTGAGGAACTGGCCCATTTCGGAAAATTGGCTAAAGATCAACACCCGATCCCCCACCGAAACGGCCTCTTCCAACATCTCGGCCAGGCGGGCCAGTTTGCCGCTGCGGTCCGTTTCTTTGGTCACATCTAATAACGCGCCCTCGCCCACCTGGTGCAAATATTGGGCCGGGTGGTTGCAGATTTGTTTAAGCTGCATCAGCATGCTCAAAACCAACCCTTTGCGCTGGATGCCGTCGGCCTCCGCCACTTCCTGCATAGATTGCTGCACCACGGACTCGTAAAGCGTGGCCTGCTCCTCGCTCAAGTTGCAATACACCTTCATTTCCTGCTTGTCGGGCAAATCTTGGATAACGGTGGGATCGGTTTTAACCCGGCGCATGATAAAGGGCGAAACCATGTGGCGCAGGCGTTGGGCCGCGTCTTCATCGCCGTAACGCTCAATGGGCAGGCTAAAATTTTGCCTAAAGTGCTGCCGCGAGCCAAGATAGCCAGGGTTGAGAAAATGCATAATAGACCATAACTCCGACAGCCGGTTTTCCACCGGCGTGCCGGTCAGGGCCATGCGGAATTGGCCCGGCAGTTGGCGAATGGCGCGGGTTTGTTTGGCCTCGGGGTTTTTGATGTTTTGGGCTTCATCCAAGACCACGCCAAACCAGTTGACCTTTTGCATGGTCTCGGCATCGCGGCGGGCAATGGCGTAACTGGTCAGCACCATATCGGTGGCATTGGCCTGCTCAACAAAGGCGGCGTCGCGCAGCCGGTCGCCGCCCTGGTGAACCAGCGTGGTCAGGGCCGGGGCAAAACGATGCACTTCCCGTTCCCAGTTAGCCACCACCGAGGTGGGGCAGACCAGCAGCGCCGGCCCGGGCAGTGAGCCAACCGTTTCTTTTTCCCGCAGCAGCACGGCAATGGTTTGAATGGTTTTGCCTAAACCCATATCGTCGGCCAGGCAGGCCCCCATGCCCCAGCGCCGCAGAAAATCAAGCCAGGAATAGCCGTAACGCTGATAGGGGCGCAGTTGGCCCTGTAGGCCCTGGGGTTGCGGCAGTTCGGCCAGTTTTTCCTGGCCAGTGAAACGCTCCATCCACTCTTTGAGCCAGCCCTCAAATTCAACCCCCTCTACCGGCAGACCGTTGATGGCGTCGGTGGCGCCCAGGCCCATGCGCAGGGCGTCTTGCATATTGACTTCCGCCTCAAGGTTCTGCTTTTTCCAAAATTGGATGGCCGCTTCAATTTGTTCCGGGTCTAGCTGCACCCACTGGCCGCGAATTTGCACCAGCGGCGATTTGAGCGCCACCAGCGCGTCAAACTCTTCGCGGGTGAGGGTGGTATTGCCAATGGATAATTCCCATTGGTAGCGGATAAGATTGTCAAACGTCATTTTGCTCTTGGGAACGGCGTCGGCGGGAGGACCTTTGGGCGAGGCCATTTTAAGGCGGACGCCCAGGCGCGTGCCCGGCTTGTTCCACCAGGGCGGCACCAGCACGCCAAAACCGCTGGCTTCCAGCAGGGGCGCGCTTTCGCGCAAAAAGTCAAACGCTTCCTGGCCAGACATAGACAGGGCCACGGGTTTGGCCGTTTTCAGCCCGGCCCGCAGCGGCTCAAACAAGCGCGCGGCGTGGCCCAGCCCGGCCAGCAGTTTTTCCTGCGGCTGCTCAAAACGGCGATTGAGGGCCTTGAGCACGCTGCCCCTGGTTTGCCACACCTGGGGGGCCGGGACCAGCAGGCTGGGGTCGTCGCGGGCCTGGAGCAGGTAATGGAGCTGCCAGTTTTTGCGGGCGGCTTCCCGGCTTTGCTGCGCGGGCGCTTCCAGCCGAAACGCCACCCGGAAGGTTTTGTCGCCCGCTACGTGCAGGTTGCGCAGCCAGAGTTGATGGCTTTGGCGCAGGCGTTTGAGTTGGGCCGCCGAGCCGCTCAAACGCGGGTCGGCCGTGAACAGGGCGTTCAACCAGCTATAAGCCGCTTCGTCCTCCCGGTATGGCAAGACGGCCGGCGAAGCGCCTCCCCAGCGGCGGGCCAGGGCATCGGTGGTGGTGTTAAGAAAGGTCTCCAGAACGGCGCGGGGAGAGGGCGCAGTTTCGGACGTTTCCGCTTCGGCCCGGCAGAGTGGCGGCATAGCTTCCAATAAACGGGCCAGCCGTGGCCCATCCTGGGGACCATCCAGCACGGGCAGCCAGCGGGCGTCATAGGCGAGGCGGGCGGGGTCGGGTTGGGCCAGCACGGGCAAAAATTTTTGCTGGGCCAGGGTTTCCAGCACCAGGTTGGCCGCCGTTTGCCAGTAACGTAATTCGCTACCCAGGGCCAGGGCCGGCGGCAAATCTTGCGGCGCGGGCAGGCCGGTGAGCAATCGGAATGCATCAACCGGCGACAGCCAGGCCCCGGCGACGGTCCATGCGGTTAAGGTGGGCAAAATGTCGTTGTCAAGATCCCAATTGTGCGCCAATTGGGGCGAAGGCAGGGGATTGGCTTTGCGGGTGGGCAGCAGAAGATTGACCCAATTGATCTGGCTCACATCTGCTGCCAACTTAAAAGTATGCAGCAGGCGGGTGGTGATTTCGGGATCGGCGCAAAAGGGATGGGGCCGGGCGGCTTTGCTTCTTTTGCCTTTTTTGGGAATTAATTCAGTTTCAGAGGTTTCCGCCCAAAAAAGCATCCCCCCGCTTTCGGTGGGGGCGGTGGGAAAATGCCAATGGGCGTGTAATACGTGCATTAAGTTTACTCCTCGTCCAAGTCAATTAAGGATTATAACATAAGCAAAATCTACAATCAAGCGTGGAGCGGGCGTGTTCGGATTTTGGAGCGAGCTGTCGCTGCGAGGGGGCCACACCTGACAGGTTTCAAAAACCTGTCAGGTGTTCAATCCTACACAAAGACAAAAAAACACAAGGCCCGACGATTTGTCGGGCCTTGTGTTGGGCAGGTGTTCAATATTTAGCCCGTTATTTCGGCCAAATTCACGTGTTCTTTAACCAACTGCTCCAGCAGCTCAATCTTTACGGCATCATCTTTGGTCAGGAGCGGTTGCAGATTATCCATTTTGCGGGCTATTTCGTACGTGTCGGCGGAAACCAGCAACAAAGGCACGTTGCGGGCGGAGGCTTTGGCGATGATGTTGGGCGGCGGCAGGATGTTGTTGGTTAAAATCATACCCACCACATCGCTTTCTAAAGCGGCCAGAATCATATCGGTTCTGTCGCCGCTGGTGATGGCCAGGCTTTTTTCTTTTTTGAGCACCGGGCTTCTCAGGGCGGCGTTAACCGAAGCCGCTCCCACAAAAACGTTCTGAACCACGTTGGTCACTCCGCCCTCGCCGGCAACCACTTTGGCAAACAGATACTCGGCCAGGTAGTCAATGGCAAAATAGGTTAGCCTGGCCTCATAGGGCACCATGCCCACTACCTTGATGCCCATCTCTTCAATATCAAGCAGGTATGTTTCTTCAAAGTTTTCCAGGTCGTGCAGTTTGTTAACAATAACCCCGCCAAAATTAACCCGGCTGATGTCTATGTGTTTGGTGATGAACGTGATGTCGTCAAAAATGGCCGCTTCATCACCGCTGACCACAACAATAAGTTTAGCGCCGGTATACTCGGCCAGAGAGATGGCGTCAAGATAAACGGAGATGCCGTAGGCAATATCTTTGCTGTCTTCAATAAAAAGTAGTTCTTTGTCCTGGCCAATACTCTCCACGGCTTCAAGCAGCTTTTCTTTGGTGGCCGCCTCGTCATACATGTATCTTAGTTTGGAGTGATCAAAGCCCAGGCTCATGTGTATGGGGTCATCGGTTAAGCCAAAGATATTCGTAACCAGGGCCGAGTCGTAATCCCAGAGTTGTTTTTTACGATAGAGCAACCTATCGCCCAGGGGTTTCATGTAACCAAATTTTTTGCGCAATGCTTTAGCCAGGCCCACAATCAGGCTGGTTTTTCCGGCATTTTGACTTGTTGAGGCAATAATTAGCTTATCCATTATGTGTCACCTTTCTCAGCATTTGAAACTAGAATGCGAACATCTACGGCTTTGGTTCCGCGACCTTGCTCGTATACCATCAAGGGGTTGATTTCTATATCGGTGATACTGGGGCATTGTTGGATCACTGCGCCCAGTTTGATGATGGTATCCACAATGCCTTCAATATCCTTGGCCCCTTCGCCACGCACGCCCAACAGCAGCGGATAGGAGCGGATTTCTTTGATCATGCGCATCACTTCCTGGCGGTTCAGGGGAGTGGCCCTGAAAGAAACGTCTTTCATCACTTCCACGTAGATGCCGCCCAGGCCAAACATCACTACCGGGCCAAAGGCGTTATCTCTTCTGGCCCCAATGATAACTTCAGTGCCGGGTTTGACCATTTCCGCCACCTCAACGCCCTGGATAATGGCCTGGGGATTATAGGCGCGACAATTTTGGATAATGGCCTGGTAGGCGTCAATAACTTCGGCCTTGTCGTCCAGGTCCAGGGCCACGCCGCCGGCATCACTTTTGTGCAGAATGTCTCTGGAAACCACCTTCATCACTACCGGGTAGCCAATTTCTTCGGCATACCGGACCGCTTCATCCAGGCTGCGCGCCACGCGCGTTTGGGGCACCGGCAAACCGGCCACTTTCATGACCTGTTGGCCTTCGTGGGCCAGCAAAAAAGAACGGCCTTCGGCCAGGGCGTTTTGGGCAATTTGTTCGATGGTTTGGATGTTCAGGTCTACCGTGTCAACCTCGTTGGAATAATCCCGCAGATAACGACGGTATTTGTAAGTGACGCCCAGGCATGAAACGGCCTCGTAGACATCGGAAAATACGGGCACCTGTTTTTTTCTGAGCGAAATAATGCTGTCTTCAATTACCTCGCCGCCCAAAATAGAAAAGATAATGGGTTTTTGACCGACCTGGTAGTTAGTATAATTGGTTTTAATCATATTAGAAAGACTATCGGCGTCAAAAACAGCGGTTTGGCAATATAGCGCAATCACCGAGTTGATCTCTTTGTTTTGCAGGGCGGCGCCCAGGGCGTCGTGATAATCTTGCGGCGCAGCCTGGCCAGTGATGTCTACCGGGTTTTTGGTGGAACCAAAGCTGGGTGTTACCAGCGAGAAAATTTCTTTGAGCGTGGGCTGGTCGTCATAAAGTTTGACCTCATATTTTTCGCAGGCGTCGGTAGCCATCACCCCAATGCCGCCGCCATTGGTAACAATAACGGTGTTTTCGCCGCGGGGGATAGGCGCATCGGCCAGAAATTTGCACCAACTAAAGGCTTCTTGCAAATTTTCGGCCCGGAGCACGCCACACTGCCGCATTACGTCGTCAAAAATTTCGTCCGCCCCGGCCAGCGAGCCGGTGTGCGAGGCCGCCGCCACCGCTCCTCTTTTTGACCGGCCCGATTTGATCACCACCACCGGCTTTTTTTGCGTAGCCAGTTTAAGCGCCTCAATAAATCTTTGGCCCTCTTTGATGCCTTCAATGTAGATCAAGATAACTTCAGTGCCCTCGTGTTGGGTCAAATAGGCCAGCAAGTCGGCCTCATCCACATCGGCCTTGTTGCCCACCGACACAATGGCCGACAGGCCAATCCTTTCGGTGGCGGTTTTGCCAATCATGGCAATGCCCAGGGCGCCGCTTTGGGTGATAATGGCCACGTTGCCGGCCATAATATTGCCGGGGCCAAAGGTGGCGTCTAACGACACTGCGGCGGAATAGATGCCAAAAATGTTTGGCCCTAACACGCCCATATTGTGCTTGCGGGCGTAGGCTACAATTTGTTTTTCGCCTTTGGTATTGCCCACTTCGGAAAAGCCGGAGGTGATGATGGGCAAATATTTAACGCCTTTGGCCGCGCAATCCTTGAGCACGTCAAAAACATAGGGGGCCGGAATGGCGATGCAGGCTACGTCTACTTCGCCGTCAACTTCTTCCAGGTTTTTGTACATGGGCAAGCCCAACACTTCCCCGCCCTTGGGGTTGATGGGATACACCTTCCCCGTGTACCCGCCTTCTACAATATTTTTAACAATGGTATAACCTATTTTGTTTTCTTGAGCGGAGGCGCCAATAACGGCCACCCCTCGTGGTTCGAAGAGATGTTTGATAGGGAGGTGGTTGTTAAAACTCATCTTTTTACGTTCCTCTGAAAGCCATCTTCAGGTGATATACACCTTCTTCTGTTCTCTTTTCCAGGTCAAACCCCGCGCTTTCAAAGAGATAAAGCATGTGCCTGTTTTCTTGCAATACTTCGGCGGTAAAGCCAAGCAAACCTTGCCGCTGGGCCAGGTACGTAAGATAAGAAACAAGCTCGCGGCCAATACCCAGGCCTTGATAATCGTCTCGTACCGCAAAGGCTGCTTCGGCGGTATGGGATTGTTCGTGAATGCCGTATTGGCCCACCCCCACAATAGTTTCTTTTTCATCTTCCTGCATGATGCCCAGAATAACCATATCGGTGGTGTAATCTATCACTACAAATTCTTGCAGGCGTTCGTGGGGCATGCTTTTGAAAACCGACATAAAGCGGCGGTACAAACTTTTGTCCGAGAGAGCATAGAAAAACTCTTTCAAACGAGGCTCATCGCTAATTTTTACCGGGCGCATGAAAACTTCAACCCCGCCTTTGGTGGTGCGATAAGTTTCCAACTCTTCGGGATATTTTCCTCGTTTGCCGGGAATGAAGGCTTGATCTTGATAGATCAGGTTCAACTGTTTGGCTTCTTGAATTAATTTGGGCCTGAATTTGGGATGGGCAATGGCAATCAACTCCATGGCCCGTTCCCTGATATTTTTGCCATGCAGATAGGCAATGCCATACTCTGTGACTATATAATGAATATCACCCCGGTTGAGGGTGACGCCGGCCCCTTCTTTGAGAAAAGGCGATATTCTGGAAACATTGCCGTTATCGGCGGTAGAGGGCAAGGTGAGAATAGTTTTGCCGCCAGGGGCCAAAATCGCGCCGCGCATAAAATCGGCCTGTCCGCCAATGCCGCTGTAGAATACTGACCCAATAGATTCAGCCGAGGCCTGGCCGGTCAGATCAACTTCTAACCCGCTGTTGATGGCGGTCATATTGTATTGCTGGGCAATCAGGAGGGGATCGTTGGTGTAATCTACCCGCCTGAATTTTACGGCGGGGTTGTCGTGTAAAAATTCATACGTTTCTCTGGAACCCATGCAGAAGGTGGCAATGGTCTGGCCGCGGTTGACCGTTTTACGAGAGTTATCCACAACACCGGCCTTGATTAACTTTACCAGCCCATTGGAGAGCAGTTCGGTGTGCACCCCCAGGTGTTTTTTATCGTAAAGATTGTCCATAATGGCATTGGGAATGCTGCCGTAGCCAACCTGAATAGTATCTCCATCTTGAATCAGGCGGGCGACATATCTGCCAATTTCTTGAGCCACCTCATCACTTTCTGCTTTAGCCTTGAATTCCAGGATGGGTTCGTCGTGGGCAATGGCAAAATCCACATCTTTGATGTGAATGTAACTATCGCCATGGGTGCGAGGCATATTGGCATTGATCTGGATAATAACCCTGTTAGCACATTCCACGGCGGCTTTGGTAATATCTACGCTGATGCCCAAGCTCAAATAACCATGCGCGTCGGGCAGAGAGGTTTGGATAAGGGCCACGTCAATGGGCACCAGCCGGCGATAAAACAGGTTGGGAATTTGGGATAAAAATATGGGCGAATAATCCGCCAAACCCTCATTAACGGCTGACCGGGTGCTATCGCCCACAAAAAAGGAGTTATACCGGAAGTGGTCCTTAAATTTAACGTCGGCGTAGGGGGCCAGCCCCAGGCTCCACACGTGGAAAACTTCGGTGTCAAAAAAGGCGGAAGGATGGGATTCTACGTAGTTGATGAGGGCCTGCACCAAGTATTGCGGCTCCCCGCAGGCGGTGCTGATAAAAATTCTATCGCCCCGGCGGATGTTTTTGAATATTCTATTTTCCGGGGCAAATTTATCCGGGTAGGTTTGTTTTAACTCGTCTAAAAACTTTCTGTTCATGGTTCACCAACCGATTTCTGGCAACACTCCAGTTGCCCAATACAAAACTATACTCCATAGCCAGAAATATTTTTAGTGATAAATGTCACAAAAAAGATGGACAGATGACACTTATTATAAGCCTTAAGTTTTTAACCGTCCAATACGGGTCTGTCCGGCACTTTAGGAGGACCAGGGGGTGTGGGGGACGTCCCCCCAATTCCCCTCTGTGCTTTCCAAAAATTCTGGACGCGCCCTCCAATACCGTCCATACTTGAAAAATTGACACCTTGACGTTGGAAGAAAAATGATTGGTGACATTTGTCAGCGGCAACAAGGACAAATGTCACTTACCCAATGCAGACAATCGTTTTACAATAAGCCTTGGCTGTAGGCGGAAAATAGAAGCGGTTGACAAATAAAGGGTTGTATATTATTATCCGCCTAATTGTAGCGGGTGTAAAATTCCCCTCTTTACATATTCAAATAATGTTTTGGGATGGAAAGAGGGTAATACTCTCTCTCCATTCAATGAGAGACATAAATTCTTTTTCTAAAAAATGTAACTGCTCAAGCATGTCATTTCGACGCCGCTACGCTTACAGGAGAAATCTCCTTAAAGCCGTACCCCTAAGAAGGAGATTCCTCGGCCTCCGGCCTCGAATTGGCATGGGGTTGAGTAGTAACTAGAAAAATATATCTCCAGTTTAACCAATTAATCCTAAAAAGTAAATTTTTATTTCTACTTACCCAATCAACGTGGTTGGGAAAAACACCGCGTTAGAGGGAAAGTCAAACCGAAGCCAACAAATCTGTCAGCTTGGCTGGTAGAAGTTTAATAAAATATCATCAAAGAATCCATCTAACAAAGAAAGGTGTATTATGAGTAACAATGAAACTTTAGAAGTTACCGAAGCGCAGATTGCCGTACACTGGCAAGAAGAGGAGTATTTCTTCCCCTCAACCGAATTCATTGCCCAGGCCAATATGACCGATAAGGGCATTTTTGACCGCTTTAGCCTGGACAACTTCCCCGATTGTTTTAAAGAATATGCCGACCTGTTGACCTGGTACAAGTATTGGGAAAAAACTCTTGATACCAGCGATGCGCCTTGCTGGAAATGGTTTGTGGGCGGCAAAATCAACGTTTCTTATAACTGTATTGACCGGCATCTGGACCAATACAAAAATAAGGCCGCTTTTATTTATGTGCCGGAACCGGAAGAAGAAGCCCATCAAGCTATCACGTATCAAGAGCTATACGTGCGCGTTAACGAGATGGCCGCCTTGCTGCGCGATTTTGCCGGAGTTAAAACCGGCGACCGCGTGACCATCCACATGCCCATGGTGCCCGAATTGCCCATTACCATGCTGGCCTGTGCCCGGTTGGGGGCTATTCATTCCGTGGTATTTGGCGGCTTCAGCGGCCGGGCCTGCGGCGAGCGCATTAGCGACTCCGGCAGCAAAGTATTGGTGACAATGGACGCCTATTACCGCAGCGGCAAGTTGTTAGAGCACAAAGAAAAGGCCGACGAGGCGGTAAAAGTGGCCGACGACGAAGGCGTTACCGTGGAAAAGGTGTTGGTGTGGCAACGCTATCCCGGTAAGTCGTCAACCAAAACGCCCATGCAAGAAGGCCGAGACTTCTTTGTTAACGACGTGCTCAAGCAGTATTGGGGCCAGCGGGTTGAGCCGGTGCAAGTGCCCGCCGAAGCTCCGCTCTTTTTGATGTATACCAGCGGCACCACCGGCCGGCCCAAGGGCTGCCAGCACAGCACCGGCGGCTATCTGGCCTATGTGGCCGGCACCTCAAAATACGTCCAAGATATTCACCCCGAAGACGTGTACTGGTGCATGGCCGACATCGGCTGGATTACGGGCCACTCCTACATTGTTTACGGTCCCCTGGCCCTGGCTGCCACCAGCGTTATATTTGAAGGCGTACCTACCTACCCCGACGCCGGCCGGGCCTGGCGCATTGCCCAGCAATTGGACGTCAACATCTTCCACACCGCGCCCACCACCGTGCGCATGCTGCGCAAGGCCGGTCCCGACGAGCCACAAAAGTATGATTACCACTTTAAGCACATGACCACCGTCGGCGAGCCGATTGAGCCGGCCGTGTGGCGTTGGTATTACGAGGTGGTGGGCAAGGGCGAGGCCGCCATTGTAGATACCTGGTGGCAAACCGAAACCGGCGGCTTCCTGTGCAGCACCATCCCGGCCCTACATGGCATGAAACCCGGCAGCGCCGGACCGGCTGTACCCGGCATCCATCCCATTATTTACGATGAAGACGGCAACGAGGTGCCCGCCGGTTCCAACAAGGCCGGCAACATCTGCATCCAGAACCCCTGGCCTGGCGCCTTCCAAACCATCTGGGGCGACCGCGATCGCTATGTTCGGCAGTATTACGAGCGCTACTGCAAGGATCCCAATAGCAAAGATTGGCAAGACTGGCCGTACCTCACCGGCGACGCCGCTATGCAAGCCCCCGATGGCTACTACCGCATTCTGGGCCGCATTGACGACGTGATCAATGTGGCCGGGCACCGCCTGGGCACCAAAGAGATCGAATCAGCCTGCCTGCTGGTGCAAGAGGTGGCTGAGGCTTCGGTAGTGCCGATGGCCGATGAAATCCGGGGCAAGGTGCCGGTGATCTTCGTGTCGCTCAAGCCCGGCTTTTCGCCCAGCGAAGAAATTCAGAAAAAGGTGGTACTATCGGTGGACGACACCATCGGCAAAATCGCCCGGCCGGCGGCAGTATACATTGTGCACGATATGCCCAAAACCCGTTCCGGTAAAATTATGCGCCGCGTGCTGGCCGCCATCACCAACCGGGCCGATGTAGGCGACATCACCACCCTGGCCAACCCCGAAGTTGTTGAAGAAGTGAAGAAGATGGTGCAAGGGTAATAAATAAACCCTAAAGAATTCAAAACCCTTATGAATTTTTAGAAATTAACCCGGTAATGTAGGGGCGTACCCTTGTGGTCGCCCCGGAGGACAGGCACAAGGCGCTGTCCCTAAGATTACCGACATAATTATTTAATCTTCATTAGGGTTTTGGCTTCATTATTAAAAATTCAGCTCGCTAGGGTAATTCTGGCGGGCTTTTTCTTTTGACATGCCGGTTGGCGGGGATTAAAATAAAATTTGGATAAGTTGCCCTCTGCCTTTAACGTGATCACCCCGGAGAAATTGGCGCAATGCCCAGTATGTTTCAGCAAATAATCTGGATAGACATTTTTGCCGCCGCTGTGACTCTGTTTTTTGTTATGGACCCTATTGGCAATATCCCGGTATTTCATTCCATCTTAAAAGAGTTTCCCGCCAAAACCCGCATGAAAATTATCATCCGCGAGTTGCTGATTTCTCTAATTATCTTACTCATCTTTTTATTCACCGGCACCAAAATTTTAAATTTCCTGGGTTTAACGCAGCCCACGCTTAATATTGCCGGGGGAATTCTGCTGTTTCTCATCGCCATTAGAATGGTTTTTGCCATGAAGGCCTTGGGCGTTGGCCAGGACCATAGCGATCCCTTTATTGTGCCGTTGGCCATCCCCCTGGTGGCCGGGCCGTCCACCATCACCATTTTAATGTTGCAAGCCACTTCGGCGCCGGAACGTATTTTTGAGTGGGGGTTAGCCCTTTTATTGGCCTGGAGTATATCCACCATCATCCTGGTTGCTTCGCCGGTTATTCTCAAATTTTTGGGACGCAGGGGGGTGAGAGCCTTAGAACGTTTAATGGGCATGCTGCTCATCCTCATTGCCGTGCAAATGCTTTTGGATGGAGTGGCGGAATATTTGCAAAATTACATATAATCCAGGGAACATTATGAAAAAAGTCAAAACCGTGGCAAATCTGGCAAAGCATCCCTACTCGGAGGCGAGGTCAACTTAGCTGATGCCAAAATTGATGGCCAAATATGTCACTAAAACAAATTCATGAAATCGCTCGCCGCCGGCAGCCGCCAATTACTTTGTGACGCGCTCAAGACCAGTTACGATCTTTTCAAAATCATCATTCCGCTGAGTATTCTCACCAAACTGCTCACCGATAGAGGCATTACTGCCTACCTGGGCATGGCCCTCAGCCCGGTTATGGCCTGGGTGGGGCTGCCCGGCTCAATGGGGTTGGTTTGGGCCACAGCCATGGTGACGAACATTTATGGGGCCTTGGTCGTTTTTGCCTCGCTCGCCCCTACCGAGAATTTGACGGCGGCTCAAGTTACGGTGCTAACCACAATGATGCTGATTGCGCACGGTTTGCCTGTGGAGGTGCGGATTACACAGGTGGCCGGGCTCCGATTGTGGTCAATGGCCTGTTTGCGCATTACCTGTGCCCTGACATTGGGCTGGCTGTTGAACCGGGTTTATCTTGTTGGTGATTTTTTGCAAACGCCCAATTATGCCCTCTGGAATCCGTCTCCCCGCAGCTCTTCCTGGTTGGGTTGGGCGCAGGCCGAAGTGAAAAGTTTATTAACCATATTTCTGATTATTGTGGTGCTGCTGTTCATCATCAGATGGTTAGAATGGCTGGGGGTCACAGCAGTGTTGGGCAAAGTATTAAAGCCGGTTCTCTCGGTTTTGGGCATGAGCCAGGCCGTGGTCCCCACTACCATCATCGGGATGACGCTGGGTTTGAGTTATGGGGGCGGCCTTATTATTCAAGAGGCCCGTTCCGGGAAGTTATCCAACCACGACGTTTTTTTTGCCCTGGCGTTATTGAGCATCTGTCATAGTGTCATTGAAGATACCTTGCTGATGATGGTCGTTGGCGGGCATCTATCGGGTGTTCTATGGGGGCGGGTTTTATTCTCCCTTCTGGTTATTTTTCTCCTGGTTCGAATCGTCCAAAAAATTCCGGAAACCACCTTTAATCACTGGCTCATCCGCAAATCTTTTGCCGGTTGAAGAGCAATTTCATAACCATCCGTATCGCCCAACGCCCGGATGCCAGGCGTATTGCCCAAATTCATGTGGCGGCCAAGATAGAAACGTGGCCAAATGAGTAGAGGGTATGAAATTTGTTATCGCCGCTTTCTATGATTCCTGGCAAGGTTGTGGTAGACTGATTTTTGAGTAATGTGTAGAAGTTTGAAATGATGAGTAATGGCCTTAGAAGATCGAATTCGCCTCCCCGCCCTTAATTTAATTCATCGCCGGGCGCGCCTGTTAGATACGTTGGCCGGATTTATCGAGGCGCACTATCGCCTGATCACGGTTTACGCGCCCGGCGGTTACGGCAAATCTATTCTGCTGGCAGATTTTGCCCAAACCACGGACCTGCCGGTGTGCTGGTGCTCGCTGGAGCCGGCGGATCGTGACCCCACCTCTTTTTTAACACTCCTCGCTTATAGCATCACCGATCGTTTCCACGAAATTGAACCGGACAGATTGCTCAAGGTAGTGCAACAGGGTGACACCCAGGTTAGCATTCGCCATCTGGCCGACCTGTTGGCCAACGTTGGCCCGCACCTGATCATTATTGACGATTATCACAAAGCCGTGAGCGCCGGGATGACCCTGGCCCTTAATAGACTCTTGGAGCAGTTGCCCTCCACCAGCACCATGATCGTGGCCGCCCGGGGGGATATGGCCCTGGAAACAGGCCAGATCATTGATCTGCTCATAGCAGAACAGGCCACCGGCCTTTCTGAAGAAGAGTTGCGCTTTACCCCGGCAGAATTACAGCGGGTGATGCGCAAACGATTTGGCCGTCAAATTGATTTGGCCACAGCCGCGGAAATTGCCCAGGCCACCGATGGAAACATTGCTCAAATTTTGCTGACCGGCCATCTCATGCATGCCGATGAGTTACTTGGTCGGTTAGGGCAGCGTTTGGGCGATGACCGGGAAGTGATTTACGATTACCTGGCCACAGAAGTTTTTGACAAACAGCCGCCAGAACTGCAACGTTTTATGTTGCGTACGGCTATTTTACCTGAGATGACTGCGGAGTTATGCAATGAATTATTAGAAATAACCGACGCTCATACTTACCTGGAGCAGCTTATTCGCAGAGACTTATTTATTACCCAGGTAGGCGTGGGGTTTCGGTATCACGATCTTTTTGCCGAATTCCTGCAAACCAAGTTGGCCGAGGATGAACAACTTTATGGTCAGATTTCGGTAAAAGCGGGCCACCTTTTAACCGCCCGTTCTCGTTTTGAAGAGGCGGCAGCTCTCTACCTGTCGGTGCAAGCTTGGGATGAAACTGTAACCCTGCTAGAAAATCGAGGGGGATTCTTTTACGATACGGGTCGAGCTTTGACTCTGCACAACTGGCTGGCCCAGATTCCCAAACAGGAGCTAAACCAGCGTCCCCGGCTGCTGTTGCTGCAAGGCCGGGTACTGGCCAATGATTTGAGTAAGCCAGAAGCGGCGCAAACGCTTTTTAAGCAAGCGGCTCAACAATTTTCTCGGCAAGATGATTTGATTGGCGCCGCGGAGGCAGAAGTGTGGCAGTCGGTAAGTTTGAGGATGATGGGCCAAGCTGAAGAAAGTTTGGCTTTAGTTTCCAAAGGGTTAGCGCAATTGGACGCGCTGGATGCGGAAAAACGGGTAATTGCCTGGGCTACCAGATATCGAGGCATTGCCTATGGGGTTTCGGGCAAGGTCCCGGAGTCGATATCAGACTTGTACCAGGCGTTAGCCTTGTTTGAGCGTATTGGCGATACCTATAACATTGGGATATGTCATCATGACATAGGCATTTCTTTAGAACGGCAGGGACATGTAGATGGTGCCATTAACCACTTCAGGCAGGCTATTCAGATTTGGGAAACTTTAGGAAACGGCAATGATCTGGCTCGCTCTTTAAATAGTTTGGGTGTGTCTCTACAAATGCTTGGCCATTATGATGAGGCGCTTGAGCGATTTAATGAAAGTATAGAGATTGCCTTGCGGATTGGGGCCATAAGCCGGGCGGCGTATGCCCAGGCCAGTATCGGCGATGTTTATCTGGCCTGTCAGAAATATGAACTATCGGATGAGGCTTTCACCAAATCAACTGAACTGGCCCGGCAAGTAGGGGCGAAATCACTTGAGATTTATAATGTAGTCAAACAAGGCGAATGTCTTTTTCAACAACAGCAGCTTGATCAAGCCCTGTCCCTCTCTATTAGTGCGCAACATCACGCTGCGGAAAACGGTTTAAATTTTGAAAAAGGATTGGCCTGTACGCTTCAGGCCAAAATCTACGTTCGTCGGGCCAGATATCGAGATAGTTATAGTTTATTTGCAGAAGCCCTGACTTCTTTTGCCCAAAGTGACATCCTGGAACAAGCCAGGGTCAGGCTTTGGTGGGGTTATAGCCTGTTACTCGATTGTAAGGCTAAAGCCGCTTTTGAGCAGTTGCAAAAAGCCATTGGCCTGGCGCTGACCATGGATCAATTGCGGGTGGGGTTGGGGCCGACGGTAGGGGAAACTCAACAGTTATTATTGCATTTCCGGCACCACGCTGATACCTCGCCCGGAGTGCGCGACAGTATTAGAGCCTTGCTGGAAGAAAAGCAATCAACCCTGCAAACCTCACGGCCAAGCCTGCAAGTATTTGCTTTTGGCCCGGCTTCGTTAATTGTGGCTGGTGAATATAAGCACTTTCTCAGTATGCGCGGCAGTGTTCACAAAATGCCCGAATTTTTGCTCTATTTGATTTTGGAAGGCCGGGGAGAAGGTTGTCGCTGGAATGACATTAGCGTGGCGCTCTGGCCGGATATAGAACCGGAGAAAGCTTCGGATAGTTTTCACCACGTCCTGAAGCGTTTGAGAAGTAGTATTTTTGGAAGGTCAGATTACATCACCGTCCAAAACGATATTTACCGGATAAATAGCGATTATCTGGAATGGTGTGACGCTCTGGCCTTTGAGTCCCTTTTTCAAGAAGCGAGTATTGCCCCGCCTAAAGAGAAATTAGCCTTACAGTTGGAATTAATAGATCTGTATCGAGGTGAGTTCCTGGCCAGCTTTGAGCTGGAAGAGTGGGGCGCAACGTACCGTACAAAGTATGAAATTCAGTTTTTGCAAATGATCAACCTTACCAGCGAGCAATTACTCGAAGCTCGTGATCCCAGACATGCTCTGACCGTGATTAATAAAGGTCTGGCCCGGGATAATTTTCGGGAAGATTTACACTGTAACGCCTTGAGGGCCTACGCTCAGTTGGGCTTGTATGATGATTTAAAAGACTATTATCGCGAGATAAACAAATTTTTTAAAGAGGAACTGGGGGAACCGCCTGCGCCAGAAACCCAACAACTGTACAAACAACTGTTAACTGCAAAAATAAATTTTACATAATATTCCTCCGAAAACCATCAGAGCCTATTTGGTACACTGGTGATATGGTCGGGTGGTTTACTCTCAGCGAGAGCATTTCACCGGCTGAAAAATAAAAGATCAATGATATTTGGAAGAGGAGGATTCCAGTGTTACCAAAATTTAAACTTGCGGTGAGTCAGTTGGCTAACAATCCAAAGGTGCAGGTGGCGTTCATTCTGGTTACTGTAGTACTGGCTGTTTTAGCAGGTGGTGCGCCCCATGAATATGGGGGATGAGACAAATCTCAACAGCTCGCGAGGAAAGCATAACAATGGCCAAAATACCCTATCGTCCAGCCATCTCAGATATATTAATTAAAGCCAATGCCAACATTGTATTCCGTACCAAGTTGTTATCCGGCGAGGAGGAGGTTTTGGCAGAGTTGGATATACCGCCAGAGGATGCCGCAATCTTGACAGGTATTCGCGCCGCTAATCTAAAAGATTATGCCAGCCAGATTAAAGCCAGGCTGTTGGTCAGCGATCTTCATGACGACAGACCCTATAGCAGTCAGCAAGGTGTTGCCTCATCCTATCCCATTTCAGCTTTTGTTTACGCATCTCCTGACTGTTAATTTCTAACTGAAGCCGTCTGAAAAATATGTCATTTCGAGACCATAGGCCGAGAAATCCCCGGAATCTCGCTCGAAATAACATGGAGTCTATGTCGGGCCTTTCAGACAGGCTCTTGGAAGCTTGATCTCGATGCGAGCCACTCTACGCGATTCTCGTTGGGGTGTTGGAAATCAATTTTATGATTTTAACTGATGCCATAGTTTTTCTGATTATCCTGGCTCTACTCCTTAAACGCGATTTAAGCCTTATCGCCCGTCTGCCTTATCGCGGGGGGTGGAGCGTGATCATAGGGGTTATTGCTTTATTCATATTGCAAGCCACACTCATTATCTATACATCAGGGCAAGCTGTTTGGCAGGCGGCGCTTTTGATTGGGGCGCAGCTTGCCCTGGTATTTCTTTTGCTCTTGAACCGGCATGTGCCGGGAATTAAATTGTTTGTGTTGGGAATTATTCTTAACACTGCGGTGATGGTGGCCAATGGGGGTTGGATGCCGGTTACGCCAGAAATCTATCAGTTTGTTCATCCTGGCCGCCCGGTTGAGCTATATTCCAAACCACCAAGCAGTAAAAACATTATCCTGCCCTATAATCAAACCAACTTACGGCTTTTGTCCGATATTATTCCGGTCACTTTACCCTGGCGACGTAATGCGGTGAGCGGGGGTGATCTGTGTTTGGTTTTGGGCGCCGCTCAATTCATTTTTCAAATCAACTTCAAGAAAAAAAGAGGAGAGGAAATAGTGAAGTTAAAAGGCGCAGTATCCTAACCTGATAAGGAGTTTTTCCCCATAATGAAAAAAATCTTGATCGTAGACGACCAGCCCCAAGTGCAAGAATTACTAAAAATCACCCTTGAATTGGACGACCACAACCTCTTATTTGCTGATGATGGTCAGCAGGCTATGCAAATAGCGCGTACCGAACAGCCCGACATTATCTTGCTGGATATTATGATGCCCAACAGCAAAATAGATGGGCTAGAGGTCTGCCGCCGGATTAAAGCCGACCCGGTTACGGCCGGTATTATCATTATCCTGCTTTCGGCCAGAGGGCAGAGAGAGGACATTCAAATGGGCCTGGCTGCCGGCGCCGATGAATATATCACCAAACCTTTCCGACCCTCTGTTTTGATGGAAAAAGTTGAAAGATTTTTAACCAAAAAATTGATGTTTCAAAAAATTTATCTGGACCGATACAGTTTTCAGTGATGTAAATAGGCTGGCGAATAATACAAGCGTGTGTGTTGTAAAATAAGTACGTTTGCCAAAATCTCCATCCAATACTAGCTTATTTAAAACGGCTTGCCAGAATTTTGGCAGGCTCTCTTTTTCCCCGCGCTCACCTTTGACAAGCCCCCGCTCTTACCCTACAATCAGGTAAATTCAGCCCAGATTTTTCTAACATTATGAGTATCTTGGCCCGTTTACCAGCCGTCCGCCTGCAAAAACGCCCTATTTACTGGCTGCTGCTTTTTACGCTGCTTGGTTTTAGCCTGCGCTTGCATCATCTCACTTTCCAACCTCTATGGGGCGACGAGGGGTGGAGTTTTTATTTTGTCGGGCAATCGTTTTCTCAATTATTAGCCCTCACGGCCATTGATATCCATCCCCCGTTCTATTACATCCTGCTAAAACTTTGGCTCTTTATTGTGGGGATAGGGCCAGAAGAGGCCCGTTTCTGGTCTGTAATAACCGGCGTAATGTTAATTCCTATCCTCTATGGGTTAGGGCGGCGTCTTTTCAGCGACTATCGTATTGGCCTGGCCGGGGCGGCGGTGGGAGCGGTGATGCCGTTGGCCATCTACTATTCGCAAGAAGTGCGAATGTATGAACTGGTTACCTTATTGGGCGCCTTATCGGCCTACTGCTTCACTAGATGGCCGGATGATACGCCCGGCAATATAAAAACGTCAAAAACTTTAAATTTTTTCGGGGGGCGTTGGCAGCCGCGCCGGTGGTGGTTGATGGCCTATATCCTGACCACTACCGCAGCCCTGTATACGCATTATTACGCGGCCTTCATTATCCTGGCCCAAGGATTGTACGTCCTACTCATTTTTGTCCGCAGACATGAAAAATATCTGACCAGGGCTTCTATTTGGGCCTCCTTGGTCCCTTTTGTCTACATGGGCTTGCTTTATTTACCCTGGCTCATTTACCTGGGGCCGCGCCTGCAAAACTACATTGCCAACAAGCGTGAAGTTGAAGGCTATGCGCCGCTCAGCCTCATCCGCTTTTTTGGTGACCACCTGATTGCTTTCAGTATCGGCCATCTGCCCGATTATTTGCAGCAATACACCTGGACGGCTTTGCCCTTTGTTTTTATGGCTGCCCTGGGTTTTATTGCCGTTGTCACCTCTCAAAAACCCAAATCTTATCTCCTCCCGCTTTATCTCTTTACCCCCCTGGTAGCAGGCTATCTGATTAACTTGACCTTTCCCTTTACGCCGCGCTTCTTTGAGCGGACGCTCCTGTTAGCCGCCCCGGCCTATTGGCTGCTCATTGCCGCCGGTATTATCTTTTTGTGGGATCGCCAATATATTCTGGTTGGCACCTTTGTGCTGGCCATGCTTCTGGTCACTAATGTCAGTTTGATCAGTTTTTACCGCATTCCCCGCTATCCCCAAGAAGATTATCGCCCCCTGCTTCAAAATATCGCCGGGCGGGCCACGCCGGAAGACACCCTCCTGGCCAGTTACCAGTGGCAGCTTGGTTTTTATTATGCTTATCTATCTCCCCCTCGTCCTCGCCTTTTTTCAGTGCCCGGCTGGGGCAAAGATTGGGCCGGGGAGGCCGGCCATAACCGGCTTGTCCAAGACCTGACCGGCATCTTTGCCGCGTCGCCGCGGCTTTGGTTTCCGGCGCATCAAACCCTGGGCCATCTCTGGGAAGATCAGGCCGAAGCAGCCATTGCCGGCCTGGGCTATCCGGCGCTGTTAGAGTGGTACAGTCCCCAAACCAAATTGACTCTGGCCGGAGCGCCTCCTTCCGCCTTTACCAACGGCCCTTCGGCCAATTTTGCCAACCGGCTCACCTTACTGGTGGCCGGGGTGGGCAATCAGAAATACGAAGCGGGGCGGGGCGTTGTTCCGGTTGAACTGACCTGGCGCAAGGAAAAGAGCCTGGGCAGCAGTCACCTGGTCAGCCTGCGCCTGAGCGATGCCGGGGGCCGCACCTGGGCCGTCCGCGACAGCCATCCTTGCGCCGGGCAGGAATTTTTTACAGATTTGGCCGTTGGCGACACCCTCATTGACCGGCATGGTCTGCTCATCCCCGCCGGAACCCCGCCCGGCTCATACCGCCTGCTGTTGAGCGTGCGCCGCGTCAACGATGCCCATCCGCTTAATTTGCTTGACATCAACGGCCAACCCCTTGGCGTGGAATTGCTCCTGGCCCATATAGAAGTGGTTGACCCTCACCCGGCTATTGACCCGGCTGTTCTGCCGGCCCAATTTATCACCACGGCCCTATTTGGCCAGAAGATAAAACTGGTTGGCTACAGCCTGGGTTCCGGCCCCTTTAAAGCCGGCGAAACATTGCCCCTCACCCTTTTCTGGCAATCCTTGGCCGACCACCCCGGCCCGCTGACCCTTTCCCTCCACCTGCAAGATGCGGCCGGCCGGTTTGTTTTCTCTCAGCAAAAAGAACCTCTCCGCCCCACCACAGATTGGCGGCAGGGCACATTGCTGCGCGACCCCCAAGATGTATCCTTGCCGCCAACTCTCCCGCCCGGCGATTATCATTTAGTCATCAGTGTTTCTACGCCCGCGCAAGTGCCGTTGAAAGTTGAGGGTCAGGATGAGTTGCTTCTGACCACCATCACCACCATTGACCGCCCCCACACCTTTGCCGCGCCTGAACCCCAAATTGAGCTGGCTGTTAATTTTAGCCACCAGGCCCAATTGGTCGGCCTGGACCTGCCCCAGCCCCACCTCAAGGCCGGCGAGTGGCTGTCCCTGACTCTTTACTGGCAGGCTCTGGCCACGCCTGAGAAAAGTTGGACTGTTTTTGTCCACCTGCTCAATGATGATGGTCAAATCATCGCCCAACAGGACCAACTTCCGGGCGGCGGCCAATTCCCCACCACCGGCTGGCTTCCCAACGAGTACATCACCGACGGTTACAACTTGTTTGTCCCGGCGGCTACCCCCCCCGGCCAATACCGGCTGGCAATTGGCCTGTATGACGCCAACAATTTTGGGCGATTGCCGGTGGTAGAGAAGGGAAAAATAGTTAAAGACCATGTACTTTTGGATAGTTGGCCGATTACGGTGGAATAGGCGGGTGTACCAATCAGAGTTGCGCTATGATTATGTTAATAGCTCACCTGTTCCCTTTTTTGATAATGTGTGGTAAAATATCATCAGTTATTTAGCGCAGATGGTTTGAGGCAACATTTTTTGTTTATTTGTGCCCAATGGGTTGAGTGATGCCAAATTTAAGCCGACAACACTATCTTAACTTGCTGTTCCCTATTCTCAGAGGCCAAGAGGCTTTTACCGATTTTTCGGATGAAGAACTTGCCCGGTTTGCCGAGGCAGCCGAATTCCGTTTCTGCGAGCAGGGAACCCGGATCATTGAACAGGGGCAACGGGGGAACGAGTTTTTTGTGGTGCTCAACGGTCAATTACGGGCTGTTGACGTAAATTATGACCCTCCCCGCCTGTTGAACTACCACGATGCCGGCCACATCATTGGCGCCCGCGCCCTGCTTACCAATGAACGGCGGGCGGCTACGGTGGAAGTGGTGGTTGACGCCCGGGTGGCTATTTTTGATAAGGGCGATTGGGATTGGCTGCTTCATCGCCAGCCCAGAATAGAAACCTATTTCCAGAATTTGGAAAGTGAGTTCTCTAAACGCGCGCTCATAGATTTTCCTGGCCGGCAATGGGATGAAGTGGTGGTGGCTTCCACCAAGCGGCATGTTTTGGCCTTTATTGCCAAACTCTCCTTACCCTTGACGTTGCTGATTTTGCCCCTTATTTTTCTGATTATTGCGGAGTTAGTGGGGATCCGTTTTTTTTCGGTTACCTCCGGCGACCTGCTTTTGATGGTTTTAGCTATTTTGCCCTTTATCCTCCTGGCCGTAGGTTTAACCGTTTATCACTATATTGATTGGCGTAACGATGATTTTATTCTTACCACCAAACGTTTTATCCACATTGAGCGCAGGCTTTTTTATGGCGAGCAACGGGACGAAGCGCCGCTGACCCGCATTCAAGATGTCTGGTTGGCCTATCCCGGTTTCCTGGATCGGTTTGATTATTTTCACTTGCGCATAAAAACAGCCGGGGCCGGCGATATTAGAATTAAAGGCATTACCAAGGCCCAGCAAATCAAGGATCAAATTTTTTTAGAAAAAGAACGCGCCCTGGCGCGGGTGCGGGCAGCGCATGTAGCGGCCATCCGGCAATTACTGGCCCAGGAATTGAATTGGGAAGAAACCCTTGAGGAAACCATTCTGGCCATCGCCGAAACAGAGGGAGGTATGACCACCCGGCCTGAATCGTATCGCTCATCATTTGGCGTATTAAATTATTTTTGGCCCAGGGTGCAAAACATTGAGCCGGACGGCGTCACCATTACCTGGCGCAAACATTATTGGGTATATTTGCAAACTGTTGGTTTGCCGCTGCTGGCATTTTTGGTTTCTTTATATCTATTTTTGGCCACCCTAGTTGTGTGGTTCCCATTTGGAGTGGTAGCCGGCCCATTTATCCAGATAGGGCTGGGCATAGCGGTGGCGGTCAGTTTTTTGTGGTATCTGTGGCTTTATGACGGCTGGCGCAGAGATATTTACCAGGTTACGCGCAACCGTATCTTAGATGTGACCAGCAGTCCCTTTGGCCTGGGCGGCGAAATACGCAGCGAAGGCAACCTGGATGATATTCAAAATATCACCTACGAAATTCCCGACCTTTTCAGCGCTTTGATTAATATGGGTACCGTGATCATTGAAACTGCCGGCACCAAAGATACTTTCACCTTTAAAAAGGTTCTCAATCCCAGCAGCGTGCAGCAAGAAATTTTCAACCGCATGGTGCTGGTGCAGCAAAGAGAACGCGAGCAAAGACGGGACGCCACTACCCGTGACTTATTGAGAGTATTTGCAGAGTATCAACATCTCCTGGAGAAAGCCAGCGCCAAGGGGCTTGTTTCCCTGGGGCAACAACCGTCAAACCTACCCTAATTCATCTATGCTGGCGACCCATTTTTAACATACCCAAATCAAAAAAGGGGATGTTCGCTGGTGAACATCCCCTTAATATTTGGAGCTTTGACCGGCTTATAACGAGAATAAATCTCAGCCTGTTTTTTCGGCCTGCGCCTGCCTTTTGTTTTTGGCCTGGCGTCGTTTCCACCACCAGCGGATAATCAAAACAATCACCACCACAGGGATTAAAAAGATTATGAGCAAAGGCAGTAAAAAGATAAGGAACCAGATTAACAGATTGGCTAACCCCTGGAGCGTGACCACCAAAGCCTGCACCGCTTCTTTGGCCACCCCCTGTGGCTCCCACCCGGCCACACTGACCGGCTGGTACAATACATCGGGGATAAGCTCAATGCTAATAGTTGAAAGCGCCGCCTGGTTGGTGAGGTAACGCAAGCGTCCCTCGATTTGCTCAATTTGGCCGCGAATGTTGGTCAACTCGCGGTACACTTCCAAAATATCGCTGGTGCTGCCGGTGCGCTTTCGCTCGTCGAGCAACTCTTGCAAAGCCTCTTCGGTATATTCCAGGTTGGTTTTGCGGGCCTGCAAATCGGTGTACTCTTCGGTGACGTCCTGCGAGTTGGAACTTTCCTGCTCCACTCGAATAGCCAGGGCGCGCAAATCGGCCACCGTCTCCTGGTAAAGCTCCGCCGGCACGCGAATGGTGATGTTCCCCCGCGGCACCGGGCCAGATTGGTAAATATTGGACCCGGATACGTAGCCGCCCTTTTCCTCAGCCAGGTTGGTAACAGCCTTAATGGCCTCTTGGGTATCCTTAACCACCAACGACATATTGCCGGTGTAAATAATCACCCGCGTTTCCGCCTGGGCCTGAGCCGCGGCGTTGGTCAAAATGTCATCCAGAGCGGTGCTATCCCCATAGGTTGCGCCGCCTGTTTCGCCAGCATAACCCGGTTCAACCATACCCCTTTCAACCGCCGGGGGCGGGGCAGCCGGAGCCTCTTCAGCCACACTGTCATACATAGGCGTAGCAGACATTTGAGCTGCGCCACAGGCCGTGGTCAAACCGGAAAAGATGGCCAAAATTAACAAAAGCCCTATCCCCCGAAAACGAAAGCTAACAAAATCGGTCAAAGTGGTTCTCATTTTTTCTCCATATATCTGTTTGGGAATATCGTTGGCAAAAATAAGAGAGTTTGTTGCTGTTACCAGCCAAACGCCAATCTCTTCCAAAGACGTTCGGGAAAATCGTACCCTTTTAGTTTTTCCTGAGTAACGCTTACCGGGTAAGTAACGCGCCGATGTTCAAAGGTGTTGGTCTCCACGTCTAAAATACCATAAGCGGCTCTGGCGTCGCCGTCACGAGGTTGGCCTACACTGCCGGGGTTAATAATCAAACGCCGTTCGCCCAAGGGCAGGGGGCTGTTATTGAATTCTGGTACCAGGGCCTCGCACATCTCGCCCGGTTCTTCGGCCTCTTGAAAAATGATCGGGCTGTGGGTATGTCCCACAAAACAGTAGGGCGTGTTGAACTGCCGGAAATTGGGTTGGGCCACCGTAGGGTAGAGAATATATTCCCAAATTGGATGGCGAGGACTGCCGTGGACCAGGGTATACAAGCTCTCCTCAACAGAGGCCACCGGCAGGTTGTTCAGATAATCGCGCACTTTATCGGTCAACTGGTCTCTGGTCCACAACGTGGCAAAACGGGCGTCGGGATTGAAGTCGTCAACATCAAGTTTACCCAGCACGGCCCAATCGTGATTACCGGCGATACACAGGTGATCCAGGGTCAGCAATAACTCTACACACTCGTTAGGGTCCGGGCCATAGCCAACCATGTCGCCCAGGCACCAGACTTTATCGTATAACCCCTCAGCATCTTTCAGAACGGTTTCAAAAGCAGCCAAGTTCGCGTGAATATCGGAGATGAGGAGACAACGCATGAAAAACCTCTTTTGCTCAGATAGGTCTGTCCCAAAATTTGGGAGGCATCCAGTTGGGGATGCTACTGTTAAATAATACCATATTCATATAATTCTGCCAAAGCCTTTGTCCCTCTCTAACAATCAGAGTATAATGCCCAATGAGGAAATTTGCCGCATGTCGCCAATTTTTGGGCAAAATACGCTTGATTTTATCAGTCATAGCGAGGCGCAAACGCGCCGCCTGGGCGCGCGCCTGGCCGAATTTCTGGAGCCTGGCGATGTGTTGGCCTTGGAGGGCGAATTGGGCAGCGGCAAAACGCGCTGGGCGCAGGGCGTGTGCCAGGGCCTGGCCGTCACCGACCCGGTTAACTCGCCTACCTTTACCCTGGTCAATGAGTATCAGGGGCGGCTGCCTGTGTATCATATTGACCTCTATCGTCTTGACCAGGCTACCGAAGTTTTTACCTTTGGTTTGGAAGATTATCTGTATGGCGCCGGAGTTTCCTTGATTGAATGGGCCGACCGGGCCGAGGATTTTCTGCCGGATGACTACCTGACCGTGGAACTGCATCACCTGGAAGAAACCAAGCGCCGCATTGTTTTGCGTTCGCACAGCCAACGTTTTGTCACCGTACTGGCCGCTTTTAAGGAAACTGCTTTTGCGCAACACTATACATCATAGCTTGTTCTGCCCTAAAATCCAATAGTCCAAAAGAACTGTATTTATGATCCTGGCCATAGACACTGCCACCCAATATGCCAGTTTGGCCCTGGCCAACCCCGACAGTATTTTTGCTGAAGAGTCGTGGTTTTCCGGCCGCAAGCACACGGTTGAGTTGATGCCGCGTCTGGCCCGCATGTTAAAATTGGCCAATCTCAAAGTGGCCGATCTAACGGCGCTGGCCGTCTCGTTGGGGCCGGGGTCTTTTACCGGCTTGCGCATTGGCCTGGCCGTGGCCAAGGGCCTGGCCCTGCCCCACAAACTGCCAGTGGTGGGCGTACCTACCCTGGAGATTGTGGCCTATCCATTCCGCGCAGACAATTTGCCGGTATGGGCCATTGTCCAGGCCGGGCGAGGCCGGATTCTGGCCGCCTGTTATACCCGCGTTGACGACCATTGGCAGGCGCTTGATGAACCGGGCTTGACCAATTTTGCGGCCCTGGCCCGGCAAATTGACCAAGAAGCCCTATGCGCCGGCGAGATTGACCAGGAGGCCGCCCAAATTTTGTGGCGCGACTCCCAACACAAAGCCACGGTGGTCTCACCGGCCGCCCGGCTGCGGCGAGCCGGTTACCTGGCCGAAATTGCCGCCGCTCGCCTGGAGGAAAGTTTCCAGGACGATCCCGATGCGCTGGCCCCTATCTACCTGTCGTCGCCGTGAGGCCGGTTGTGCGTGATAAAGCCTTACCCTTTTGCCTTGAGCCGATGCGCCCCGCCGATATTCCCCAGGTAATGGCGGTGGAGCAAGCCGCCTACACCATGCCCTGGCCCCGCAAAGCCTACGCCTACGAACTCGAGCAAAACAAGTTAGCTCATTATTTTGTCTTGCGTACCCGTCCTCCCGTCCCCACCCAAACAACCCTCATCGGCCTGGGTGGTTTTTGGCTCATGGCCGATGAAGCGCACCTGATGACCCTGGCTATCCATCCGGATTGGCGGCGGTTGGGCCTGGGCGAGTGGATGCTGCTGTTTTTGCTGAAAAAAGCGCAAGCCTTGGGCGCCCTCGTCGCCACCCTGGAAGTGCGCCCCTCTAACCAAACTGCCCTGGCGCTGTACCACAAATACAATTTTCAAGAGGTCGGGCGCCGGCCCCGTTACTATGACGATAATCACGAAGATGCTCTTATTTTAACTACCTCTGCCCTGGCTTCGCTTGACTATCAGGCCATGCTTAGCCAACGCCAGGCTACGCTGGGCCAACATTTGGCCCAAATCAAGATAGACAAAAAAGAAGAATTGGATTAGAATCTGGATACTGATATATTTTTTCATGTTATACGATTATGAGGACGAACCATGACCGAGCTGATTGAATTTACCAGCAACTATCGAGACCTGAGCACCGACCGGGGCTTTCAATGGGAATTTTACTGCGAGCGCTGCCATAGCGGTTATCGCTCCCACTTTGACGCCTCTGAAACCGGCCTCTTATCAGAAGCAATGGATGTGGCCGGTAGTTTTTTGGGCGGGCTGGTGAGCAATATTGCCCAGGCCACCGACCGGGTACATTCGGTGGCCTGGGAACGAGCGCACGACCAGGGCTTTAAGGATGCCATCACCGAGGTCCGAAAATATTTTCTTCAGTGTCCCGCCTGCAACGAATGGGTTTGCCGCAAACGCTGTTGGAATGAGAGCCGGGGTTTATGCTTGAACTGCGCCCCCGATGCAGCCGTTACCGCCAGCCAGGCCCAGGCCCAGGCCATCGCCGACCAGTCGCGCCAAAAAGTCACCGAGCGGCAATATGACGTGAGTCAGTACACCGAGGGCGACGACCGGCGCGCCGGCTGTCCCAACTGCGGGGCCACGCTTAAACCCAACGCCAAATTCTGTAGCGAGTGCGGCGCGCCAATTAAAACCCAAAAGTTCTGTAGCCAATGTGGCGCCGAATTGGAAAGCGGGGCCAAATTCTGCCCGGAATGTGGGGCCAAACAATAAACATAAGCAGTTTGAAATGAGAAGGTTGGTTTTATTCTGCCTGGCGTTGTTGGCCCCAACGCTTCTAACTTTCCCATTTTTATCTTCCTAACCCGGACAAAGCCGGAACCAAAAAGAAAGTGCTATTGGGAATTCTTGTTCGTTGTGCAAGAATTTCACTGGTTAGGCCCTAACTTGCCTCATGCCCAATTTGTTTGTTGACTTTCAAAACCAGGTTGAAGCAGTCAAAACCCGTTGCGCCAACGGTGAAATCACCGAGGCGCAGCGGGATGCTACGCTGCGCAAAATGCAGTTAAAAGATGAATGGAGCGATACCTGGATGCTCAGCCCCGCGGGCGAGTGGTTTCGGCAAGCCAGCGGCAGCAAAGAATGGGTGCGAGATTATCCCATCGCCCTGGTAGACCCGACTGACCTGCCGCCGGTGTCTGAAATGGATTTGCTCCAAATAGCCCGCGCCGTGCACGATTGCACCCGCTGCCCTTTGAGTCAACAGGGCCGCAGTCGAGCCGTGGCCGGCGAAGGCAATCCCCAGGCCGACATCATGCTCATTGGCGAAGGGCCGGGTTTTCACGAAGATAAACAAGGCCGGCCTTTTGTGGGAGCGTCGGGTAAATTTCTTAACCAGTTGCTCCACGACGCCGGCTATCAACGCCAGGATGTATTTATCGCCAACGTGGTCAAATGCCGCCCGCCCAACAACCGCGATCCCCAGCCCGAAGAATTGGCGGCCTGTAAAGATTACCTGGATCGACAGATTGAGTTGATTGATCCCAAAGTGATTGTCACCCTGGGCCGCTTTTCAATGTATCGTTATTTCCCCGGCGCTTCCATCAGCCAGCTTCACGGCCAGCCCCGGCGGGTCGGCAACCGGCTGGTGGTGCCTATGTTCCATCCGGCCGCAGCCTTGCACCAGGCCAAGTGGCGTCCCCTGATCACCGAAGATTTTCAAAAATTACCCCAACTTGTGGCCGAAATAACAATTGCCCGCCAGTCTGAAAAACCAGACACGGCCGACGCGGAGCAGATGAGTTTGTTTTAGCCTTTCACCGGCCATAGCCGCTGCGGCCTGACCAATGGCCCAATTGAACATTTTCCCTCAATCGGCCTGCAATTGAAAAGCGCGCCTGAACGAAGAATGATTCGGGTCAAACGCATTTGGATAATTTGACCCCTTCCGCTATTATTTCTGGATGTTTTAACTTCACAAGGAGATTGTTATGAAATTTTATTATCTTGTTGTAATTTTGGCTGTTTTACTGGCGGGCTGCGGCGCGCCGGCCACAGCCGAATTGCAGCCAACAGACACCCCGGATGTAGCCACTGAAGCGATTGCCCCCACCGAAGAAGCCGGCGCAATCGCCGAGGTTGAGTCGGTGGCAACCATAGCGCCGGTTGATGAGTCAACAGAAATCTCGCTCGACCCCGAAATAGAAGCCAATTTCCCGGCAGCAGACATGATCACCACCGATAGCGGCTTGCAATATATGATTGTCAGCAAAGGTTCTGGCCCCACTCCGCAAAAAGGCGAAGTGGTTAAAGTGCATTTTAATGGCTGGCTGGCCGACGGCACCTCGTTGGGAAATTCATACGAGTTTGGCGAACCCCTGGCTTTTCCAATAGGGGAAGAAAGGATCATGCCCGGTTGGGATGAAGGGTTTGCTTTATTGCAGGCGGGCAGCAAAGCCAAATTCATCCTTCCCCCAGAATTGGGATTTGGCGAGCAGGGCGACGGCAGCGTTATTCCGCCCAACGCGTGGTTATACTTTGAGGTAGAATTGCTTGACATTTTGCCCGGCGCCCCTGACTCTCCGGCTGAAGTCGCCGAATCGGATTACACGGTTACCGAGGCAGGGTTAAAATATTACGACCTTAAAACCGGCAGCGGCGACACAAGTGAAATGGAGCAAATTGTCAGCATTCATTATACCGGCTGGCTGGAAGATGGCGCCCGGTTTGACAGCTCTTTGGACAGAGCCCAGCCAATAACCTTCCAGCTTGGGGCCGGAAAATTTATTCCCGGCACCGATGAAGGAATCGCGGCCATGAAAGTGGGCGGCAAACGCCAACTGGTTGTGCCGCCGGAACTGGCCTTTGGCGAAGAGGGTGTGCCCGGCCTTATTCCGCCCAACGCCACCATGATTGTTGAGGTGGAACTGCTTGACATTTTGCCCGGCGCTCCTACCGCTGCCACCGAGGTGGATGAAGCCGATTACACCGCCACCGAGAGCGGCCTGAAATATTATGATTTTGCCGAAGGCGCCGGCGACTCGCCGGAGCAAGGGCAGCAGGTGGTGGTGCATTATACCGGCTGGCTGGAAAACGGCACCAAGTTTGACAGTTCGCTTGACCGGGGCACGCCGTTTGACTTTAACCTGGGCATGGGGCAGGTTATTCCCGGCTGGGATGAAGGGGTGGCGACGATGAAGGTGGGCGGCAAACGCCAACTGGTCATCCCCCCAGAATTAGGCTACGGTGAAAGTGGCGCAGGGGGTGTTATTCCGCCCAACGCCACTTTGATTTTTGAAGTAGAATTGCTTGAGATTAAGTAGGCGAATAAGAGATAAAAGATTGGAGAGCCGGTTTGCTCTCCAATCTTTATGATGGGGAGGTGATCATGCGCGCGCTCTATTTTGACCAAACCTTGCAGTATCGAGCGGATATGCCGGAGCCTGAACCGCCGCCGGGCGAAGCCTTAATTCGTACCCGTCTGGCCGGTATCTGCAACACCGACCTGGAGATCATGCGCGGCTATATGGGCTTTCAGGGCGTGATGGGCCACGAGTTTGTGGGCGAAGTGATTCGCGCCGCTGATGCGCCAGAGTTGATCGGGCAGCGCGTTGTGGGCGAGATCAACGCCTACTGCCGGGAGTGTGACACCTGCCGGCGGGGCGACCCCACCCATTGTCCCCGGCGCACCACTTTGGGTATTGACCGGCGCAACGGTACTTTTGCCGATTATTTCACATTACCCACCCACCTACTGTACCCCTTGCCCGACTCATTGCCTGATGAATGGGCCGTATTTACCGAACCGTTGGCCGCCGCCTGCGAAATCACCGAGCGTTGCCACGTTCGGCCCACCGACCGGGTGGTGGTGTTGGGCGACGGTAAGTTGGGATTGCTGATTGCCCAAGTGCTCCAACTGACCGGCTGCGATTTACTGGTGGTGGGCCGGTATCCCAACAAATTGACTATTTTGGAAAAACGCGGCATTCGTACCCAAACCACGGATGACAAACTTGAACCGGGCGCGGATATTGTGGTTGAGGCCACCGGCAACGCCGCAGGTTTTGCCGCCGCCCGCCAGCTTGTGCGGCCTCGCGGCAAGTTGATTCTAAAAAGCACCTATCATGGCGATCTATCGCTCAATATGAGTATGGTTGTGGTGGATGAAATTGAATTGCTCGGCTCGCGCTGCGGCCCGTTTGCCCCGGCGCTGCGATTGCTGGAACAGAAGTTGGTGGATGTAGAGTCGCTCATCCACGACACCTTTCCCCTGGATGAGGCGGTGGCCGCGTTTGAACGCGCCGCTGCGCCGGGCGTGCTTAAGGTTTTACTTTCAACTGGATGATCATTAGGGTGGACTGAAATGTCAAACAAACCAGACTTACCCGCCAGCGCCGGCCCGGTGGATTGGGCCGGACCGGACTGCCATGAATCCACCACCAGCGGCCTGGTTCACTGTGTGCGATTGCCGCAAGAGGCAAGTTCGGCTCATCCCGTGCCGGTGATAGTGATGCTGCACGGCTGGGGCGGCGATGAAAGTTCGATGTGGCTTTTTAAGCAGGTGCCGCCGCCCAATGTGGCTGTGGTGACGCCGCGCGCCCCACTTGAACTAAAAAATAGCGGCTACGCCTGGTTTTACCGAGACGACCCCCTGCACCTGACAGACCCGGAGTCGCTATTAACTGCCATTACCAAATTGGAAGATTTTTTAACCAGCTTGTCCCAACTTTATCCGGTTGACTCCTCCCGGTTACTGCTGATTGGTTTTAGCCAGGGTGCAGCCGTAGCCAATAGTCTGGTGATGGCCCGGCCGGAATTGGTGATGGGGGTGGCTTTGCTTTTGGGAATGGGGTTCCAGTTGCCGGGGTTGATTCCGCAAGCAATATCCTTGAACGGGTTGCCGGTGTTTATTGCGCACGGAACCCGCGATGAAATTGTGCCTTTAAGTGAGGCGCAGCAAGCCTGTGAAACTTACACCCAATTGGGGGCGGAAGTGACTTACGCTGAGTACAACGTGGGGCATAAAATGCATGTGCAGGGCATCAGAGATTTGCGGGTGTGGGTGAAGAAAATTTTGAGTGTGTGATTACTGCGGCGCTTTCTGACCAATCTCTTCGCCCTTGATGCATTCCAGAGCGCTATCAACCAGACTGCGCACAGCCAGCAACTGTTCTTTACGGGCTTGACGCAGATGGCTGCGAAATTCAGTTGTATCAAAATTGCGGGTACGATTTTGGAATCTTCGCTTCATCTTCCCCCGCTTTTCTTCCATTTTGTGGTGCATTCCCTTTGCGCCTTCTTTGAGCCAATCGGTCAGTACAAAATCTTCTACGGGACCGTTTTTTAATTTAGCCATTTTTACGCCTCCTCAGTTACTACTTGGGCTTTTGGCCCACCGCAATCAGCGAGGTACCAAACGGTAAATTGACATAGCGGATCAAACCGGCCTCAACCTGGCCTACAACCGTTAACACAGCGTTGACCGGCGGCGAGGCCGGTTCCATTTCCACCTGATACTCTTCTTCACTCAAGTGATGCGAGGCCAATTCGGGTTCGGCTTTGGAAGAGCGCCGCAGCAAAATGAGCGCCGCCGCCAGCGGGAAAACAAAAAAGTTGTTGTAGGTAACGCGGCTGACCTCAAAGCCGGTTTGGGCGAGTTTCTGTTTGAGTTCATCCGACGTGTAGCGGCGTACATGGGCATTGATGTCGTCGTTGTGGCTCCATAAAAACATAAAAGCCGGCACGGTGATAATCATATGGCCGCCCGGTTTGAGAATGCGATAGCTATCGGCCAGAATAGCCATATCATCTTCGTTGTGTTCAATCACATCCAGCGCGGTCACGGCGTCAAAAGAGTTATCATCAAACGGCATGGGCTGGGTCACGTCAAACAGGTCTACATCGTAGCCGCGTTCTTGCCGCGCCACTTTTACCGGACGGGCGTCAATCTCTAATCCTTTGACCCGGCCGTATTTGCTGAGATGATGGATCATATTGCCGGCCCCACAGCCCACATCCAGCAAGCGGAAATCCGGCGTTTTGGGCAATAGCGGTTCAATCACCGCATTCAGGGCGCGGGTGCGGCTGGCAAACCACCAGTGAGAATCCTCCGGGATGCTATCGGGAATGGGAATGTCTGCAAGGGGGGGAAGTTGTGAGGTCATTTCAATGATACCTTTTGGGCATAGAATTTGGTTGTATTCTACCCCAGATTTCGGCATATTGCCAAATATTGTACGAATACTTCGGCTGAGAATCAATGGGATGCGTTAACTTGTTACGACAAGAATTGGCTACTCGCCAGACCTTTTTCAATGATATCCGCGTCTTAACCCGTTACTTCTATTTCAAGAGTTGGCAACACCTCCCGGAGTTTATTATCCAACAACTTGAACTCAACCCTGATACCCGCTAAAAAATCATATTGAGAATTACTGCTGGCTAATAACCGACTTGACAGCCAAATACAAGTATGCTAAAATATAACTGGTACGGACAACCTAATGACCTGATGACCTAACAATTAAACAACTAATACCCCTACAGGATGGTGAATAAAAATGAGCCAACAGGCAAAAATCAGATTGGACGAAATTGCGGCGGTGCATACCAGCCCCAGTTCGCTCTACCATAGTCTGGGACATATTATCCGCAGCAAAATTCAAAGCGGCGAGTGGACGGTTGGGCAATGTATCCCCTCTGAACGGGAGATGATGAACATATTCAATGTCAGTCGAGCTACCGTACGCCAGGGGATAGATAATCTAGTTAAGGAAGGTATTTTGTACCGGGTGCAAGGAAAAGGAACGTTTGTGGCCCCGCCAAAAATCGAGCAAGGCGTGCTGCGTTTGATGGAATTTTCGGATGTTATCAAAAGAAACGGTTTGAAACCCAATGTCCAACTAATAGGTAAGCAATATATTGTTCCACCACCAAATGTTGCCAAGTTACTGGCCCTTGCTGACACAGAGCAAGCAGTCTGGCTGCAACGTTTATTGCTGGTTAATGAAGAACCAATCTTGATTGAGACTTCCTATTTTTCGGCAACGCGTTTTCCCGATTTGCTTGAAACTTATGATGGCCTGGAAGAGCCGCACAAATTTGTAACCAAACATTACGATGTCAAAATTGTCAGGGCAAGGGAAACGTTTGAGCCGGTAATTTTAGAAGACAAAGAAGCCAAAATATTGGGAAGCAAAGGTGGTTTTCCTGCCTTGTGGGTGGAGCATATTGCCTTTGAAGTAGCAGATAAACCGGCAGCCTACCTGACCAACCTCTTGCGGGGCGACCGTTGTCGTTTTTACACGGATCTGGTTTTTGACAGATAAAAACGTTGGAGGAAAGAAAATTGGCCGAGGTGAGAATAGAGCATCTGGCTGAACACACAATGGCCATACCCCTATTGGCGGGCTGGGCGCAACAGGAATGGGGACATCTGTTACCGGAAATCACTTTTGAGATGATAGTTTCAACCTTTAAAAAAAGAACCCTTTATCATCACATTCCGGAAACTTTTGTCGCCGTAGTTGGCAAACAACTTGTGGGTATGGCCAGTATTGATCCGCATGATATGACCACTCGACCGGACCTGTCGCCGTGGTTGGCCGCCGTATATGTTGCGCCTGAATTTAGACATAAAGGCATTGGGTCCAGATTGGTACGCGCTGTTATGCAAGAGGCAGCAGTATTGAAGCTAGACAGGATTTACCTGTTTACCCCCAACAAAATGAATTTTTATAACCGTTTGGGGTGGCAATTTCTTGAACATACCTCATATCGTGGCGAAGAAGTTGTTATTATGCAGTACAACATAAATTGTACCAGTCAAGGAGAACATTGTGATGATTAAACCTAAAGTTGGCTTTATAGTTTATGGCGTTCATAAAGATGGCTTACTTGACCCGTTGGGGATGCCCTTTATTGATAATGAACTCATTCAGCAGGCCAAGCAGGCATTGCGGCAGGCTGGCTTAGAATTGGTTGAACACGATGTCATTATCGCCTCCAGGTTGGAGGCCAGGGCTTGCTTTTCTAAATTCAAAAAGATGGATGATGTAGATGCTCTGGTGTTGTTTTCGGGCACATGGGTTTGGGCGGCTCATTTGGCCGGACCGCTGCGCGATTTTGCCCTGACCGGTAAAGGCATTGTCATCTGGACCCATCCCGGCTCGCAGGGGTGGCGGCCCGTGGGCGGCCTGGTAATGCACGGCGCGCTCAAGGAAATCGGCGTTAAGCATCGTTTTGTTTATGGCGTGTGCAACGATGCCGAACAGATAGGCCGAATTGTTTCCTATTGCCGGGCCGGCCACGAAAAGAATCGACTCAATATGAGTACGGTTGGCGCTTTTGGCGGGCGCGGGATGGGCCAAACTTGCGGCGTGGCCGATCCCTCTCAATGGATGAGAATGTTTGGCATAGATATTGACACCCATGATACCACCGAATTAATTGAAACCGCTAAAAAAATTTCCCCGTCTGAAATCGAGCAGGCCCGCCGGGAAATTCAGCCGCTTTTTGCAGACCCCCTGCCTGATGACGAAACAGCCGAACGCTCCATCCGGCTTTATCTGGCTGTCAAGAAAATTGTTAAAAAAGAAGGTTGGGAAGGTTACACCATTCAATCCTTCCCCGGCCTGGGCGATGATTACAGCGCCACTTGCCTGGCCCAGAGTTTGATGCTGGAGCAAGGCGTAGGCACCTCTACGTTAAGTGACTTTAACACATTTTTGATTGTAAAACTTATCACCGACTTGAGCCAGGAACGGGTTTATTACGGCGATCTGCAACATTTTGACCGAATCAGGAAAGAAATCAAGATCATTGGCGACGGCACATGCCCTCCCTCGCTGGCCGGTAAGGCCGGCCCGGCCGGTTTTGCCGAACACGGTATCCCCACCGAGGGGGAAGCGGGAGGGCTGTCGGTTAAGTTGGTGTGCAAGCCCGGTGAGGGAGTACTGGCTCACCTGGGCCGCTATCAAGGCGAGTTTCAAATGGTTGTAGCCAGGTGTTCTGTTTTTGAGCCGCCAGCCGAACAATTGGAAGAACGTCGCCGGGAATGTGGCATTCCGTTTTGGCCCCACGCTTTTGTGACGGTTCACTGTGAAATTGACCAGTTGATTCAAGCCTGGGGTAACGAGTATGCCATCCTCGGTTATGGAGTTCATCTGTATGAAGATTTACTGGCTTTTTGCGAGTTGACCGACATCAAGGCCATTGCTCTATAAAGTGGAGGTGATCATGAATCGGTCATATCTGTCTAATTTGCACCGGTCGGCGCTGTTACCCTATGTGGGGCATCCCGACCAGGTGGCCGGAATTAAATTAATGGAGGCCGGCGACGGTTTGGCCCGCGGCAGCCGTATGCTTCAGGTGTGGACCGGCACAGGTCTGTCCTTTAATGTTCTGGCCGACCGGGCGCTCGACATCTCTGCCTGTCACTACAAAGGTATTTCCCTGGCCTGGGCCTCTCCGGTAGGCGATGTTCACCCCGCCTACTACGAACCTGAAGGCGTAGGGTGGCTGCGTTCCTTTCAGGGTGGGCTGCTGATAACCGGCGGGCTGGACCAGTTTGGCTACCCTTGCAGCGATGAAGGTGAAACATTCGGTCTGCACGGGCGGGTCAGTAATTTGCCCGCCCGTTATGTGAACCATCGGGCCGTCTGGCAGGGAGATCAATATGAGTTGGAAATTACCGGGGAGGTGCGCCAGGCGCGAGTGTTCGGGGAAAACCTTGTGCTGCGGCGGCGTATCACAACGGCGTTAGATTCCAATAAAATACGGCTTGAAGATGTGGTTGCAAACGAAGGGTTTGTTCCCCAACCGCACATGATCTTATACCACTTTAATCTGGGTTTTCCCTTGCTCAGCGAGTCCGCCCACTTGCGGGTTGAAGTAGAGAAAACTGCTCCGCGTGACGCCGAGGCCGAGGGCGGTCTGGCCGATTGGATGAACTTTCAACCGCCAACCGAAGGGTATCGGGAACAGGTTTTTCACCATACGGCGGCAGCCGATACGGCAGGGCAGGTCAAAATTGAGGTAGAAAACCCTGCTCTGGGGCTGGGATTACGCTGGACTTACGCTAAAGCCAATCTGCCCCATTTGTTTGAGTGGAAGATGATGGGGCGGGGAACCTACGTGTTGGGCGTAGAACCGGCCAATAGCAGCGGTATGCATGGCCGCGCCGCCGCCCGCGCCAACAACGATTTGCCTGAATTGATACCCGGTGAAAGTTGTCGCTATGAGTTGGAACTTGAAGTTGTTGACCTTTTGTAACCGCAGCCAGCAACGCATGCTTCTCTGGACTTGATGTTACCTGTTGCTTTGAAAGGATGATTCGATGGTAAAAATTACATTCATTGGCGCCGGAAGCATGGTGTTTTCAACCGAATTAATGAAGGACATCTTGCTTACTCCGGCGCTGGAACAAGGCACGTTTGCGCTGGTAGACATAGACGCCGGGCGGTTGGAATTGGCGCATCAAATGGCTGAATTTCTTATTGAGCGCACCGGCCGGCATTGGACGGTTGAAGCCAGCACCAATCGCGCCGAGATGCTGCCCGGCAGCGATTATGTGATTAATATGATTGAAGTAGCCGGCCTACCCAACGTGCGTCTCGACTACGAAATTCCTCTTAAATACGGCATTGACCAGGCGGTTGCCGATACAATAGGGCCGGGCGGCTTATTTAAAGCGCTGCGTACTTTACCCAGTTGGGTAGATATTGTGCGTGATGTTGAGCGCCTGGCCCCTCGCAGCCTGGTGATGAACTATACCAATCCGATGTCCCTGACCGTGCTAACCGGCTTGCGGGCTTGCTCACTGCCAATCGTGGGGCTGTGTCACTCTATTCAGAATACCTCGCACGAATTAGCCGAATATATGGCTATTCCTTACGAGGAGATTGATTGGCGGGCGGCCGGCATTAACCACCTGGCCTGGTTTGTCAAGCTTGAGCACGACGGCCAGGACCTTTACCCTTATTTGCGCCAGCGTTGCCAGATCCCCGAAATCTACGAAAAAGACCCGGTGCGCTTTGAGATGATGCGCCATTTAGGCGCTTTCCCCACCGAATCCAGCGGGCATGTTTCAGAATATACCGCCTATTTCCGCAAGCGGCCCAACCTGGTTGAAAAATATATGGGTACCGGCTATTTGCTGGGCGAAAGTGGTGGTTATGCCCGCATTTGGCCCCTTGAACGGGCTGAAGGCGACCAGAGTGTCCGCGATTGCCTGTCCGGTAAAGAAGAATACCCCCTGGAGCGTGGCCTTGAATTTGCCTCTTACATTATTGAGGCCATAACCACCAATGTTCCGGCGGTAATTTACGGCAATGTGGGCAATACGGGCTTGATTGATAACCTGCCCCGCAACGGCGTGGTTGAGGTGGCTTGCCTGGTAGACAGCAAAGGCATCCAGCCCACCCACTTTGGCCCGCTGCCTACTCATTTGGCTAATCTGGATCAGCAGCATATGGCCTTCCACGATCTGGTGGCTACGGCAATTTTGGAACAGAACCGCGAAGCGGCAGTGCATGCCCTCATGGTTGACCCTCTCACCGCGGCGGTCTGCTCGCTGGCCGAAATCCGCGCGCTATTTGACGAAATGGTTGGCGCAGAACGAGACTATTTGCCGGAATTCCTGGTTAGCTAAAAAACGCCGCCGCGTTATCTGGCAGGGGAGAACTTGGTGCAATGACCCTAACAGGAATACGCATCTATGTGGGCCTCGGCTTTGGCGCCATCCAGGCCGGCCTGTTCCTTGGTGAAGCTTTCCGCTCCGGCAATTTTGGCCGGCTGGTGGTGGCCGAAGTGCAGCCGGAGGCTGTTAGCGCTATTCGCCGAGCCAATGGTCATTTTTCGCTGAACATTGCCCACGCCAACCGGGTGGAACAAGCCGGCATCGGCCCCATTCAGATTGAAAACCCCACCCTCAAGCGTGACCGCCAACGCCTGATTGAAGCCATTGCAGAGGCTGAAGAAATTGCCACGGCTGTTCCCGGCGTAGCCTATTACCTTTCGGAAGGTCCGGCCAGTTTGCATCATATTTTGGCCGAGGGCTTGCGGCTTAAAGCAGCGCATGGCGGCCCGCCGGCCGTAGTTTATACCGCCGAAAACCACAATCATGCCGCCGAAATTCTGGAAGAGGCAATATTGGCCCAGATTCCGGACGTTGAACAGGCAGCGGTTTGTAGCCGAGTTTGTTTTCTCAACACAGTCATCGGCAAAATGAGTGGCATTGTGAGCGATCCGAATGAAATTTCTAAACGCCACCTGATCCCCATTACCCCCGGCGCAAGCCATGCTTTTTTGGTTGAGAGTTTCAATCGCATTCTCATCTCAAATATCCGATTTGAGCATGGTTTTGAACGTGGCATTGAGGTTTTTGAAGAAAAGCCCAACCTGCTGCCGTTTGAGGAAGCCAAACTCTACGGCCACAACGCCACCCACGCCCTGGCCGCTTACCTGGGCGCGGTGCTGGGCGTATCTTACGTAGCCGATTTACGGGCTAATCCCAAGGTAATGAATTTTCTGCGGGCCGCTTTCATCGAAGAATCGGGCCAGACATTGATACGCAAATATGGTGATCTTGATCCTCTGTTTACCACCGCCGGCTACCAACAATATGCCGATGATTTACTGGAACGGATGACCAACCCCTATCTGGGCGATACGGTAGAACGGGTGACCCGCGACCCGCAGCGGAAACTTGGTTGGGACGACCGCCTGCTGGGGACAATCCGCCTGGCGTTACAACAGCGAGTTACGCCGCGTCGTTATGCTCTGGGCGTTGTGGCCGCTCTGCTGACCATGTCTACTCAAGGCTCGGCCATAAACCACACTGTACTAGATTTAACAATTCCCCTATCCACCTGGCTAAAACCCTTATGGTCTGTGGCTTCTCCCGACCAAGCCGAACAAAAAATTGTCCTAAACCTGATTGAGGATAGTCGGCGGGAATTCAAACATTGGTTTGACACTAAAAGTCAGGATTTTTTAGCGGTATAGAAAGTAAGTTTTTTTGATGTTATTGAGCGACTACCGCCCTTGCCCAACTTTAACCGCCAACGTCACGCCCATTGCCACGCCCCGCTATCCGGTGATTGACGCCCATAACCACCTAGGCGAAGAATTTGGCGACGGCTGGATAAACCGGCCCGTGTCTGAACTGCTGGACGCCCTGACCCAAGCCAACGTGCGATTTTTTGTAGACCTGGATGGCGGTTGGGGCGAAGAGGTTCTTCAACAGCACCTTGATAAGCTCAAAGCCGCCGCGCCTGATCGCTTTGCCGTGTTTGGGGGGATTAACTGGTCAGCCTGGTCTGAACACGGCGACGGTTTTGGCGAGTGGGCAGCCGGGCGGCTGCGGGCGCAGGTTGCCTGGGGCGCGGCAGGACTAAAAATCTGGAAACCGTTGGGCCTGCACGTGCGCGACCACCATAACCGGCTGGTGCCTATTGATGATTCTCGTCTGGACCCAATTTGGGCAGCCGCCGAGGAGTTAAATCTGCCGGTGATGATTCATGTGGCGGACCCGGTAGCCTTTTTTAAACCCCTTGATGCCACCAACGAACATTGGGCCTTGCTTCACGCCCGCCCCGATTGGCATTTTCCCAGCCCGCCGTTCCCCGCGTTTATAACTCTGATGAATCAACTGGCGAATTTGGTGGCGCAGCACCCTGGCGTCACCTTTATCGGCGCGCATGTAGGCTGCTACGCCGAAAATCTGGACTGGGTGGGTCAATTGCTGGATAAATGCCCCAATTTTTACGTTGACATCTCTGCCCGCATTGACGAATTAGGCCGTCAACCCTACACCGCCCGGCGCTTTTTTATTCAACATGCCAACCGGATTTTGTTTGGCACCGATGCGGGCGCCGACCTGGACACTTATCGTATCTATTATCGTTTTCTTGAAACCGACGACGAATATTTTAACTACGAACCCGGCGACAATCCCGCTCCGAGTCGCTGGCGAATTTACGGCTTGTTTTTGCCCGACGAGGTGTTGCAAAAAATTTATTATAGCAATGCCCGGCAAGTGTTAAGATGGGGGCGTTGATCAGGCCCATAGTTACCATTTTTTGGCCGTATAACCTTTAATAACAGGATGATCAAGGCCAATCAAAGGAGGTGAGTTAATCCCAATAATTTTTTACTCATTTAAGGATGGTCAATTAAAATCAATTTCGTCTTTTATTATAACCTGGAGGATAAAAAATGAAGAGAAATATCATCCTTATTATCAGTTTACTGATAATCAGCGCCTGGTTATTAGTTAGTTGCGGCGACGCAGCCACCCCGCCAGCCGAACCCGCCCAAGAGGAAGCCGCCCCGGCGCCAGCCGAAAAAGTGACGCTGCGGTTTTGGGCGCTTCAGAATCCCCCTTTCATTGCCGGCTTTGAAACCTTGATCAAAGCTTACCAGCAAGAACACCCCAATGTAGAGATTAAGCTTGAAACCTTTGATTATGACACCTACATTCAAACCTTACAAACCTCAATGCCGGCCGGCCAGGAAGCCGACGTTATCCAATTATTTGGCACCTGGACGGCAGAATACGCCGAGCGCCTGGCGCCCCTGCCGGAGAGCGTCATGTCAATTGCGGAAGCCGAAGAGTTATTCTACGCGGCTCCGCTGGGTGGTTATATTGTCGATGGCAAATTGTACGGCCTGCCGCAAGAATTCAACTGCGAATACGGCGGGGTGTTGGTGAACAAAACCAAATTCGAAGAAGCCGGCCTGACTTACCCGCCGCAGTGGAAAACCATGGCCGATGTGGTTAGTGACGCCAAGGCCCTGACCAAAAACGATGATGCCGGCATGATGTCTACGGCTGGCTTCCACTTTACCGCGATGGATCCGGTTGTGTTTGCTTTTTTGGCCGGTATCTTGCAGCGGGGTGGCGATTATTGGAATGCCGACCAGACCGGCTTCACCTTTAATACACCCGAAGCCAAAGCAACGCTCCAGGCGATGGTAGATCTGGTCAACGCCGGGGTGGTGGACCCGGTGTTGTTCAACGACTCTGAAAATTGGGTTGTTGACGCCTTTTTCCAGGACAAAGTGGGCATCGGAACAATGGGCGCCTGGGCCATTGCCGAAGGCCGCGCTAATTACCCCGATTTCGAGAGCGAATGGGATTACTTTTTCTTGCCGCCTCAGGCCGGCAACGAGCCTCTTTTTGTTGCCGATTCCGGCTGGGGCCTGGTTGTTTCACCCAACAGCCAACACCAAAACGTGGCCTGGGATTTTGCCAAGTTTATAACCGCTAATCCCGACAATGCCCGTCTGTGGAACATCGCCAGCGGCACCATTCCGGC
>JAFGDY010000239.1 GCA_016931895.1 Anaerolineae bacterium | reverse complement strand
GCTTTGCGCTTGGCCAGATTCAGCCTGGGAAACATTATGGTCAAGTTGACTGCCAGGGGCGCGACAGACCACGAGGGTCAAAAGCAACATCAAACCCCCTATGGGCAGGAGAGGTTTTTTCATCATTATTAAAGACAAATTTTTTTCGACTCCTGAAATTATAGTTTGATTGGGTAAAAATGAAACGTGAAAAAATTCACGGGAATTTCAACAACTTAGCCAGTTTAACTCTTTCAATTAAAGATTCGGTTAATTACACTTTAAGGACACTTTAAAAGAGCGTTAAATCTTTTTAACAATTCATCGTCCTAATAGGAACTGAGGGCGGAGAGATGGTCTCCGCCCTCAGCGCTCAAGAAGGAGTGAGGGCCTCACGTTGTGAGGAAAGAAAAAATGGACCAGGGAACACGATTTAAAGTTTAGCCCTATAAAGGGCTAACGTTGATTTTATTTTCGGCCAGGAAAACCAGGAGTTCTGACGAGGGCAATAAACTTAAGAGCGTTGTTTTTTCTTCAGCCTTATTTCTTAACACAAAATGGTATGCGCCGTGGCCGTGGGTGGCGGTGCGCCATAAAGTGCCCAGCATAACCGGCTCTTCAATTTCCCAGCCCGCCTCTAAAGCGCTAATAAGCTGAAGAAAATGATTGTTCTCTTTGACCGCTTCCATCGAACAGCCTTTCGCTCATATAACCACTGACTCGTTGCAGAATTTCGGCGCGACACGTTAGTAGTTGTTGTAATTGAAAACGCACCTTTAAATCTTCCCGGATTAGTTTACTTTGATGATCAGGATAGAGACTACTCAAACGTTGCTGTTGTTCCAGCACTTGCAATTGGCTTGTAAGCCGGGCAATTTTTAGGTTGAGTGTCCCTATGGTTTCTGGCATTGGCTCATCTCCTTTCAACAAAATCCATTTCCTTAATTAAAACAACTATAACCGATGAAGTTTATGAATTATTTAAGCCAACCTTAAGGAAGTGTAAAGAGATGATTAAATCCTTTTAACAACTATGTGGTTCTTTCAGCCGCGGTTCTTCTCAGCCCAATTCAACCGGGTCCGGTGGACGCAGACGAGCCGCCAGAAGTTGCAATTGGATGAAGCTGATGGGCTTCAGCAGCACTAAATCAGCTTGGGGCCGAATCATTTCGGCGGTAATGGGATCGGCGGTGGCAATGATAACGCGCGTTTCAGTAAGCCAATGACTGGAACGAATGAGCTGGAGAATGTTTTTGCCCGAGACATGCGGCAAATGGAGGTCCAAAACAACTACCGCCGGCCGACTTTCGGCCAGGCGGGCCAAAGCGGCGCGGCCATCCCTAATGATCTCCGGTTCAAATTCAGCCTGCCGCAAGGCTTCCGCAAAAATAATGGCCAATTCTTCATCATCTTCAATGATCAAGGCAAAAGGGTTTTTATTAGACAAAGTGGATTCTAGCATGACTCCTCTTGGATTGGCGATAAAGGTAAGGTAATGGTAAAGGTACTGCCCCGCCCAACCGTGCTCTCCAAGTCAACTTGTCCATCCATGAGAGTGGTGAGTTGTTTAACAATGGCCAGGCCCAAGCCTGTGCCGGCATATTCTCGGGTGATGGACCCATCAACCTGCTCAAACGGCTCAAAAATATACGTTTGAGCCTCAAGGGGAATACCCGGGCCGGTGTCGGAAACTTGCATCGCCCAGTGGCCCGGATCGGGGCAATAAAGCCGGATACTCACCGTACCCTGCTCGGTGAATTTAAGGGCGTTGCTCACCAGATTGACCAAAATTTGTTTCAGGCGAACGCTATCGCCCAAAAGCTGCGGGGGCACGTCCGGCGCAATCTGGCCGGTCAAGGTCAGTTTTTTATTTTGGGCCATCACACCCAATTTTGAGAGAGTTTCTTCAACAATATCTGCCGGGACAACAGGGGCTATATTCAATACCAACTTACCGGCTTCATATTGAGCCTGGTCAAGCAGTTGATTGACCAGACTGGTCAAATAATTGGTGCTTTTAATAATTTTCGAGGCCACTTCCTGCTGTTCTACGGAGATAGGGCCATGCAGGCCTATCTGGAGCATCTGGGTGTGCCCCAAAATAGCGCCCAGGGGCGTCCGCAGTTCATGGCTCACTTTGGCTACCAGTTCGGATTTTAGCCGGCTGGCGGCCAACGCCTCGTCACGGGCCAAAATCAAAGCTTCTTCCACTTGTTTGCGTTTGACAATTTCCTGGATCAGATCGGTGTTAACCCTGGCCAACTCGGCGGTTCGCCGCTCAACCCGTCCCTCTAAATTACTGTTGGCCTCCTGAAGTTCAGCCTGGAGATAAGCAAAAAGCTTTGATTGGGCGCTTAACAGGGTGTAAATGTCTAACAGGCGATAGATTTGGTGTTCAAATTCAACCACCACGGGTTCGTAAACAAATTGGGGCGGACGACTGAGGGCCAGAGCCAGCGCCTCGGAAATAGTGCTGCCGGCTGACAAGCACAACGGTTTAACGCCAATGGCTTCAAGCACCAGCCGAATGGGCCGCCGCAGATAAACCGATACGCCATAGAGCTGTCCTAACTGCTCAAAAAACTTGCGCCGCGAAATAACGCCAATGGCTACTTGTTGATCAGTAACAATCACGCCGGGCAGAATCAAGTGCCTTCTGAGCGTTTTGTCAACTTCATACACAATCGTATTTGCTTCAACCTGAAAAGCATACGCCGGCAAATCGGCCAAACGAGAATCCATGGTTAATTGGATTCGTTCCAGTTTGGCAATGGAGAGCACACCCCCGGCTATTAAATCTTCCTCTTGCGAGTGAAGGGGTTCAGAGATGGAACTGTTTTCAGTGCGGTGTTCCGAGTCCGGGAGTGATTCCTCTTCGGGCAGTTGATGAGATGATGAATTTCTATCCGCAACAGTCCTGGCCTCCGTCCCCTGCTGCCGGAAGGCGGTTTCTTTGATCTGCGGCGGCCCTGGCGTGGCCCCGGCCTGCCCATTTTTGGGGGGAAACAGAATCAACGGCGAGGAACCGTTGGGGCTATCCGCTACGGCGGCTTTTACTGCTGAGAGTATTTGCCACAGAAATTTACCGGCTGCCAAATTGGGGGCCACCGGCATCAGGGTGTGTCCCAGGGCTTCAACTTCGGCGAGGGGCCGGGGAGGATCAATATCAATGGCCCAGCGCCGGAATGCGCCATGCGCATGACCGTTAAACAGATAAACAAGCGGGGTGGCAGTTTGCTGCTTGCATGCCACAATAACGGCCTTTAACAAACGACGGGCCGCCGCCTGTTGAGCATGGCCTGAAAAATATTCATAACCGGCCCCACTGTCGGCCAAGATTTGGACATAGCGGCCGGTCAGGTTAGCCATATTCAAAGTGATCAACGTGGCAAACTCTTTTAAGGCTGGCATAACACATTACTTCTGATAAAATGCGTTTCCTTATTGGGGCAAAGTAGGCTCCATTTTTATAACTTTCGCAGTATAGGGGTCGTTCTTTAACTAAAGTTCAACATCAAATTAAGATAAAGATAAAATATTGTTAAATTTCTTTAACCAACTCCCCAAAATTCCTAATTCTGATCCTAACCTGGACAAGGCCGCTGTGCTATCAAACCGAAACCAAATAAGGCTTTCTATGAGATCTTTTGCTCAATGGACAAGAGATGGAGAAATCTGGCGGCGTCATAGGTTGACCCTGCTGGTACTTTCTACTAAAAAATCCCCCACTTTTTGGGGGGGTCAGAACAAATGGACTGAGTTATAATAAATATTAGAAACTGATACAACCATCAAGCAGAACCGGCAGCAACGCCCCATTATCGGCTACAAAAGTTGGCGGCAAGAAGCCGGGGGGAGTACAAGAGATGCAACCACTTAAAGCCGGTCAATGGTTTGGGCGACTTCTCGGAGGGAAGAAATGGAACAGCTTGAAAAAATAAAAACGCGACTCATGCCCGGCCTGGCCAAAGCGCTGGCTCGAATTGCGGAATTAGAAGCCGAATTAAAACAGCGGGTTGAGGAACGAACCGCCGAGTTGCAACGCGAGATTGTTGAACACAAACGGCTGGAAGAGGCCCTGACCAAAGAACGTGACCTGCTGCGCACCTTGATAGACGCTGTGCCGGACCGTATCTACGCCAAAGACACTGAGAGCCGCTTTATCACTTGTAATAAAGCTTTGATAGAGCGCATGGGCAAGAGCAGTGCCGCTGAAATTGTAGGCCAGTCGGATTTTGACCTGGTGCCAAAGGAACTGGCCGAACGAACCTATGCCGATGAACAGATGATTATCCAGTCCGGGCAACCTGTCATCAATCGCGAAGAGCCTTTAAAATTTAAAGACGGCAAAATCACCCGCTGGAACTTGGCCAGCAAAGTGCCGCTGCGCGATAGTCAAGGCAACATCATTGGCATTGTGGGTCTGGGCCGCGAAATTACCGAATTCAAACAGGCCAAAATCAAGATAGAGCAGAATGCGCTCCAACTGCGGGCAGCGGCCGAAGTTTCTCGCGCCACCACCTCTATCCTAAACCTGGATGAGCTGTTGCCCCAGGCAGTGGAGTTGATCCGCAGCCATTTTGACCTTTATTATACGGGGCTATTTTTGGTAGACCAGAGTGGCGAGATGCTCGTTCTCCGGGCGGGCACAGGGGAAGCCGGTCGCAAAATGATCGAGGCCAACCATAAACTTAAGGTGGATGGTCAGTCCATGGTCGGTTGGTGCGTTACACATAAAGAGGCGCGCCTTGAACTAGAGGGAGATAAGGATGCTGTACGCTACAAAAACCCCCTCCTGCCGGGAACGCGCTCCGAACTGGTGCTGCCCCTCATCAGCCGGGGCGAGGCCATTGGTGCGATGACGGTGCAAAGTGAGCAGGAGTCGGCCTTCTCTGAAGACGATATCACCATTCTGCAAACGCTGGCCGACCAGTTAACCAACGCCATTGAAAATGCGCGGTTATTTAGGCAAGTCCAACAACGCGCCATTGAATTGGCCCAGGCCAAAGAAGCCGCCGAAAAGGCCAAAACGGAAGCCGAGGCCGCCAACCAAACTCTGGCGGCAAAAGTATGGCAAAACACCGGGCAGGCTCTGTTGAATGAAAAGATGCAGGGCGAGCAGGATGTTTCCATGCTGGCGAACAACGTTATCCAGCAATTATGCAAATACATCAAAGCGCCGGTGGGGACATTATACGTGCTGGAAGACAATCTACTCAAACTGGCGGGCAGTTATGCCTACACCCGGCCCAAGAAACGACCCGCTCAATTCCAAATCGGCGAAAGCTTGGTTGGACAGGCCGCCTTAGAAAAACAGCCTATCGTCATCAGCGATGTGGCGGATAACTACATCGCGGTTACATCCAGCCTGGGCGAGATGCCCCCCCGGAATCTCCTGGTGGCACCTTCCGTCTACAATGAACAGGTGGTCGGCGTGGTAGAGATTGGCGCATTGACCGAATTTACCCCGGCTCAACTGGAATTTATTGAAACCACGCTGGCTAACATTGCCATTGCTTTGAACACCGCCCAGGCCCGCACCCGGATTAACGAATTGTTAGCCGAAACGCAACAACAAGCCGAGGAACTGCAAGCGCAAGGCGAGGAATTGCGGGTGGCCAATGAGGAACTGGAATCTCAAACCAAGAGTTTGAGAGTCTCGGAGGCCAAATTGAAAGAGAAACAAGCAGAACTGGAGGCCACCAATACCCAATTGGAAGAGAAAGCCGCCGCTTTAGAGGAAAGTAGCGAGGCTTTACGCGAGAAACAACTCATCTTGGATAAACACAACCAGGAATTAAAAGTGGCTCAACAAGAACTTGCCGCCAAGGCTGAGGAATTGGCTCTGGCCAGCAAGTACAAATCCGAGTTTCTGGCCAATATGTCCCACGAGTTGCGCACGCCTTTAAACAGTTCGCTCATTCTGGCCCGCATGCTGGCCGATAATGAAAAAGGCAATCTTACTCAAGATCAAGTTGAATCCGCCCAGATTATCTACAGTGGGGGGATAGACCTGTTGAACCTCATTAACGACATTCTGGACCTGTCCAAAGTAGAAGCCGGCCAGATGATTTTTAACTTTGCACCTATGCCTTTAACCGACCTGGTTGCAGACACCCGCATCCAATTTGAGCACATGGCCGAAGAAAAAGGTGTGGCTCTGCGCATCTCCCTGGCCGACGACCTGCCGGAGAAAATCAACACCGACCCGCAGCGGGTCAAACAAATTGTCAAAAATCTGCTCTCCAATGCCTTTAAGTTTACCGGCCAGGGTAGCGTCAGCCTGAATATCTATCGCCCGGATCATAAAACAGATTTATCCCGGTGTGACCTGGACCCCGGCCAGGCCATTGCCATCAGTGTGGCCGATACCGGCATTGGCATGACGTCCGAACAGCAAAAAATTATCTTTGAAGCCTTTCAACAAGCCGACGGCAGCACCAGCCGGCTGTATGGCGGCACCGGCCTGGGCCTGTCCATTTCCAGAGAGTTAGCCGACAAACTCGGTGGGCAAATTGATGTGGAAAGTGAACCGGGCCGGGGCAGCACTTTCACCTTGTATTTACCTATCGAAAGACAAGCAGATGAGAACAAAGAGACAACAGAAACACCGGGGCAAAAAGTGACGAAACCAAAAACCGAGGAGCCAAAACCAATTTCTTCCCCTCCCGATCTTCGGCTCGATCCTCAGCCCGACCCTCGGCCTGCTCCCCACTCCTTACTCCTGGACGACCGGGACAAACTGGGCGATGATGACAAAATCTTGCTCATCATTGAAGATGACCCAAAGTTTGCCAAAATCATGGTAGATTATGCCCACGGCAAGGCGTTCAAATGTCTTGTGGCCGGAGACGGCAAGACCGGGCTAGAGTTGGTCAATACCTACCAACCTGCGGCCATTATTCTTGACCTCAATTTGCCCGACATCAGTGGTTGGGAGGTCTTGGGCACCTTGAAAAATAATCCTGCTACCCGCCATATCCCGGTGCATATCATGTCGGTAGAGGAAGAGGCTTTGGATGCTTATCGAAAAGGGGCCATGGGTTATCTGACCAAACCGACCAGCCGGGAAGATTTAGATAAAGCCTTTCAAGAGATTGAACATTTCATCTCCAAAGAGATCAGAACCCTGCTCTTGGTGGAGGATGACGCCAACTCCAGGCGCAGCATTAAGAAGCTCCTGAATGGCAGCGATGTAAAAATCAGCGAGGCCGAAAAAGGCCGGCAAGCCCTTGACTTGCTGCAAACGCAACACTTTGATTGTATGATCCTGGATTTGAACCTGCCCGATATGTCCGGATTTGAAGTCTTGAACAAAATCAAAATCAATGAGACTATTACCAAGTGTCCGGTGATTGTTTATACCGGCCGAGACTTAACCCCGGAAGAAAATATTGAATTGATGAAATATGCCGATCGGGTGATTGTGAAGGGGGTCATGTCACCGGAGCGACTGGTGGATGAAACGGCCCTATTTCTGCACCGAGTGGTGGCCGAGATGCCCAAAGATAAGCAACAAACCATCAAACAGTTGTATAACGAAGATGGGGTGCTTAAGGATAAAAGGGTTTTAATTGTGGATGACGATATGCGCAATTCATTCGCCTTATCAAAGCTATTATCAGATAAGGGCCTCATCGTCAAAATTGCGCAGAATGGGCAAAAAGCCCTGGACTTACTGGCCGAAGAACCGGTTAATCTGGTTTTGATGGACATTATGATGCCGGTGATGGATGGTTACGAAACCACCAAGCGCATCCGGGCCCAGCCACAATTCAGAACCTTACCCATTTTAGCCCTCACCGCCAAGGCGATGAAGGGCGACCGGGAAAAGTGCCTGGCTGCCGGGGCTAATGATTATCTTCCCAAACCGATTGATGTTGATCGGCTGTTTTCAATGTTGCGCGTCTGGCTTTACCAATAATCTTGAGACAGACCGTATATCTGGTAGGGGCGATCAGCCGAACACCCCTACGGATAGGGCATCGCCACGTCAAATCCTAAAGAACCTTGTCCTTGTGCGTCTTCTACCCCGCTTCTATTTTCAGGAGAATAACCATACAAACCGTCCAACGTATTTACCCCCGGATGCAACAATTGAATGAGCAATTTCTTTATATTTGGGAGGTTAAGGTTTTTGGTTTTACCCCTCGCATGCTAAAATAGCCCCCGCACATGAAACGAGAAAAAACTAAAAAAGGTCAAGCAGGAATGAGAAATGATAATTTCCAGACTCTGGCTATTGCCTGCATTATCCTCTCCATTGCCCTGATTGCTTTAACCGGCTGCGGCAGGGTAGAAGAGGTCAACGCCGCCCCCCCAGATTCTGCCGGCACAGAACGGGCCATCCAAAACAAAGGCTCCGACACCCTGGTCAATCTGGCCCTGGCCTGGGCGGAACGGTACCGGGAAATTGAACCGCCTGTATCTATTGCCGTAACCGGGGGAGGCTCAGGCACCGGCATTGCCTCGCTCATCAACGGCACGGTGGACATCGCCAATGCCTCCCGCACAATGAAAGACGATGAGATTGGCGAAGCCCAGGCCAACGGCATTGACCCCGTAGAAATCACCGTAGCCATTGACGCCCTGGCCATAGTAGTGCATCCCGATAACCCTGTGGATAAACTGACCATTGACCAGTTAGCCGACATCTTCACCGGACGCATCACCAACTGGCAAGAAGTGGGCGGAAACAACGCTCCTATCATTCTCCTCTCCCGAGAAACCAACTCCGGCACGCACGTTTATTTTTTGGAAGAAGTGGTGCGTAAAGGCGAAAAGGAAAACAAAGACATCTTTGCCCCCCAAACATTGCTCATGCCCTCGTCGGTGGGCATCACCAGCGAGATTCAGCGCAATCCCAACGCCATTGGCTACGATGGGCTGGGGTACGTAACCGAACATGAAAAGATGATTGCTGTAGCCAAAGATAACGCCTCACCCTACGTACTACCTTCTGTTGAAACCGGCGCCGACGGCAGCTATCCCATTGCCCGCGGGCTGTATATGTACACCGCCGGTGAACCCACCGGCGCCATTACCGACTATATCAAGTGGATCAGGGGGCCGGAAGGACAGCAAATTGTCCGCGAACTTGGCTTCGTGCCGCTCCCTCAGGAGCAATAAATGACCACCACCATAGACACGCCACAACCCTTAAAACCATCACGTCTTCCCTGGCTGAGAAAATTGACGCGCATCCGTTGGGGCGAAATCTTTATTGAAAATCTTATCCGCATCTCCGGTGTATCGGCCATTTTTATTGTGGGCCTGATCTTTCTTTTTCTGCTACGTGAAGGTTTACCGGCTTTTCTCGACATCCCCCTGCGCCAACTGTTTGGCAGCCGCTGGTATCCCATTGAAAATATGTTTGGCGTTTGGCCGCTGCTGTTTGGCTCTATCCTGGTAACCATAGGCGCGGTAATTATTGCCGTGCCCCTGGGCCTGACGACGGCCATTTACCTGGGCGAGATTGCGCCGCTGTGGCTGCGAGAAGTTTTGAAGCCGCTCATCGAGGTCCTGGCCGGTATCCCGTCCATTGTCCTGGGCTTTTTAGGCTGGGTGGCGCTGGCCCCCTTGGTCCAGCGCATGGGCGCGCCCACCGGCCTCACGGCCTTTACCGGCGCGCTCATTCTGGCTTACATGGCCCTACCCACCATCATCAGCATCTCCGAAGACGCGCTCTACGCCGTGCCCAAAGAATATCGGGACGGCGCGCTGGCTATCGGCGCAACCCAGTGGCAGACTATTTGGCGCGTGGTGCTGCCTGCAGCCCGGAGCGGGCTGGTCATCGCTGTGATGCTGGGCGTGGGCCGGGCCATTGGCGAAACCATGGCCGTGATGATGGTTACCGGCAACGCGGCCAACGTGCCCCCCTTTGGCCTGGGCATGTTCTTCCAGCCCGTACGCACCATGACCGCCACCATTGCCGCCGAAATGGGCGAGGTGGCCCAGGGCAGCCTACATTACAATGTGCTCTTTGGCATCGGCATTATTCTTTTTCTGATTACAGCCGGCATCAATTCCCTGGCCGGCCGCCTGGTAGGCAGCCAGAAACCCCGTCGCACAGGGGGACAGTTATGAAACGACAACACACCCAAAGAATCGCCGTGGGCCTTATCACCACGGTGGCCGCCCTGGTGGTCATCCCCATCATCGCCGTTATTCTCTACATTATTTACGAAGGCATGGGGGCCATCAGTTGGGAGTTTCTTACCCAGCCGCCCTACAACGGGATGCGCGCAGGCGGCATTATGCCCGCCGTGTTGGGCACGGTCATCCTGACCTTTGGTACTACCCTTGTTTCCGTGCCGCTGGCTATTGGCGCGGCTATTTACCTGGCCGAATACGCCAGCGACAATCGTCTGACTCGTTACGTGCGGCTGGCAATTGTTAACCTGGCCGGTATTCCGTCTATTGTTTACGGGCTGTTTGGGCTGGGGGCGTTTGTGCTGTTTATGAACTTTGGCACGTCCATTTTGGCCGGATCGTTAACCCTGGGCATTATGACCCTGCCGGTGGTCATCAGCACCGCCGAGGAAGCCATTCTGGCCGTGCCGCAGCGCTTCCGGCTGGTCAGTTTGAGCCTGGGGGCCACCCGCTGGCAGACCATTCGTTACCAGGTTTTGCCGCACGCCCTGCCCGGTATTATCACCGGCATCATCCTGGGATTGGGCCGGGCGGCGGGAGAAACTGCCCCCATCCTTTTTACCGTAGCCGCCTTTTACTTACCCGACTTGCCCCGTTCAATTTTTGACCAAACCATGGCCCTCCCCTACCATCTCTACGTTATCTCCACCCAGGTGCCGGGCATGCCTCTGCAAATTCAATACGGCACGGCCCTGGTATTATTGATGATTGTTTTGTCGCTGACCTTTGTGGCTACTGTGTTCCGCACCGGCATGCGGCGGCGACGAAGATGGTAAATAAAAATGAAGCAGCAAACAATAACGTTAAAAACAACCACACCATAAAATAATGACCAAACCAAAAATCTCTATCCAAAATCTTTTCTTTACCTATGCCGACGGCACTGAAGCCCTGAGAAATATTTCGTTTGACATTCCGGCTAAAGAGATCTTTGTTTTGTTTGGCCCTTCCCGCAGCGGCAAAAGCACGCTGCTGCGCCTGCTGAATCGCCTCTCCGATTTAACCGAAAATACCCAACGCCAGGGTTCTGTTCTGTTTAACCAGCGAGACATTTTTGAGCGCGGCACGGATGTAACCGACCTGCGCCGCCGCATCAGCATGGTGTTTGCCATTCCCACGCCGCTGCCCGGCAGTATCCGCGATAACCTGACCTATGGTTTGAAGATGGCGGGCATGCGGAACGTGGTCAAGTTGGAAGAGCGCGTTGAACGATCGTTGAGGCAGGCGGCCCTGTGGGACGAGGTGAAAGACCGGCTGGACGAGTCGGCCTTTGACCTATCCGGCGGTCAGCAGCAGCGGTTATGTTTGGCCCGCAGCCTGGCCCTGGAGCCAGAGGTGATTGCCCTGGATAACCCCACTTCCGGGCTGGACCCGCTTTCAACCAATGTGGTTGAAGAATCGTTACAGGAACTCAAGCAGCAGTATACCATTATTTTTGTGCCGCACAGCGTGCAGCAGGCCGCCCGGGTAGCCGACCGCGCCGCTTTTTTACTGGACGGTGAATTGATTGAGACGGACGAGGCCACTAAACTCTTTTCCACGCCTCAAGACCAGCGCACCGAGGATTACATTACCGGACGGTTTGGCTAATGAATCACAAAATTGAGGTCAACAATTTTAATTTCTTTTACGGCAATTTTCACGCGCTGATTGACCTGAATATGGCCATTGCCGAAAAACAGATTACAGCCTTGATTGGCCCTTCGGGCTGCGGCAAATCCACCTTTTTGCGCTCCATCAACCGGATGAACGAGACCATCAGCAATACCCAGGCCCAGGGAGAAATTACCCTGGACGGGAAGAATATTTACGATCCGGACGTGGATGTAGTAGAGTTACGCCAGCGCGTGGGCATGGTGTTTCAACGGCCCAATCCGTTTCCCCAGAGCATTTACGATAATGTAGCCTTTGGGCCGAGAGTTTTGGGTATAGCCAGGAAAAAAAGCAGCCTTGATCAAATTGTGCGGGAGAGTCTGGTGGGGGCAGTTTTGTGGGATGAAGTGAAGCACCGGCTGGATGCGCCGGCGCAGGGTTTGAATCCGGGCCAACAACAGCGACTATGCATTGCCCGAACAATTGCGGTGAAGCCGGAAGTGATTTTGATGGATGAACCTTGCTCGGCGCTGGACCCGGTGGCCACGCTGCACATTGAGGATTTAATGCGGCGCTTGGCCAAAACCTACACCATTGTGATTGTTACCCACAACATGCAACAGGCCGCGCGGGCCTCCGACTGGACCGGCTTTTTTTGGCTGGGGGAATTGGTAGAGTTCAATAAAACTGCACAGCTTTTTAGAGCGCCCCAAAAAGAATTAACCGAGGCTTACATTACCGGGCGGCGAGGCTAAAATTAGCCTTCAAAACGGTAGCCCACACTGCGCACAGTGGTAATGCGTTTGGGGTTTGAGGGTTCATCTTCAATCTTTTCCCGCAGCCAGCGCACGTGCACGTCAACGGTGCGCGACTCCCCAATGTAATCGTAGCCCCACACTTTGGTTAGCAACAGATCACGGGAGAGGACCAAACCCTGATTGCGCATCAGTTCGGCCAACAGGTCAAACTCTTTGTGACTCAGGTTCAGTTCTGCATCCCCCTTGTACACTCTGCGCCCCACCAGGTCCAGGGATATGTCGCCAGATTGGAGTTGGTCGGGCGTGGCCGATTTAGGTTTGCGGCGCAACGCAGCCCGCACACGGGCCAAAAATTCACCCAGGCTAAAGGGTTTAGTAATATAGTCATCTGCGCCAGAGTCGAGGCCAATAATTTTATCCACCTCACTGGAACGGGCGGTGAGCATAATGATGGGCACATCCATCTCCCGCCGCAGAATCCGGCACACCGACAAGCCATCCAATTCCGGCAACATCACATCCAAGATCAGCAAATCGGGCAACTGGGCGCGGGCCACTTCTAACCCGGCTGAACCGTCCATAGCCGTAAAAACGGTGTAGCCTTCTCTTTCCAAATTGTAAGTTAATGTCTCCAGTAAAGTCTCATCGTCTTCCACAATGAGAATCGAAATGGCATTGTTATCGTCCGGCATTTCAATGATAAACCCTCTTGAAATTATTTTTGGCAGGCAAAATTATAGCACAAGGGGGGACATAAAGGCGAGTCGCGTGGTTAGACGCGCTAATATTCCTGGCTAATGGGCAAAGCCACCTGAAACATAGAGCCTACACCCACGGTGCTTTCAACCCACACCCGGCCATGGTGCAGTTCAACCAACTCTTTGACGACGGCCAGGCCCATGCCCATGCCGCTTTGTTCATCCAGGTCTTTGGGGACAAGTTGGTAAAAAGGCTTAAAAATGCGGTCAAACTCTTCTTTGGGAATACCCACCCCGTTATCGGCCACCGACAGAATTAAGTGAGGATAAGGATATTTACGTTCCGGTTCCGCCACCCAGACCCGCAGGGTTACGCGCCCGCCACGGGGCGTAAACCGGCAGGCATTGGACAGCAGGTTGTCCAGGATGATGCGCAGGTGTCTGCGGTCAGCCGCAATAAGGGGCAGTTCGCTTCTGATTTCTCGGATCAGGTTTAAGTTTCGCACTTCGGCCAGAGGCGCAATTTCACGCAACGCTTCGTTGATCAGTTTGGCCACATCCACTTCCTCAAACCGGGCCATAGGGCGATGTCGGCGTTCCGTGGTGATCTGAATGGCATTGTCCAGCACTTCCACCATCTGTTCGGCGCTGCTCAACACCTGTCGCTGGATACGGAGTTGTTCCGGCGAATACTCGCCCAACGCGCCCTGGGTGATCAATTCGGTGTAGCCCTTGATGGTGGTCAATGGCGCGCGCAATTCATGGGAAAGGGCTATCACAAAATCATCACGCGCCCTATCGGCTTTTACTTCGGGAGTAATATCCCGAAAAACAGCGATAATGCCCAACCACTCGCTCTGGGCATTGCGCCAGGGAATGAGCCGCCCCTGGATGGCCCGGTCATCCTTTTCAGCAAAGGTGGGCAAGGGCTGGTTACGGCGCGAGAAAGCAACCACTAAATTTTCAATCGTTTCGCCCGAATCAATTTGGCCGTAAATGGTGCCGATAGGCTGTCCCACTAACTCTTGGCGGGTGTGGCCCAGAATACGCTCGGCTGATTTGTTGACCAACCGCACCCGGCCCGAGGTATCGCTGACAATAACGCCGTCGCCAATGGCCTCAAAAATGGCCCGGTATTCTTCGGGTTGAGCCGGTTGAGGAGAGGTTATCTCTGTGGTTGGCTGCCGGCCGATTGTTGCCGCCGGCGCCGAGGCCGGTTCAACTGCCGGGACGTATTCAACCGCCACGGCGGGGTCAACCGCCACGGCGGGGTCAACCGCCACGGCGGGGTCAACCGCCACGGCGGGGTCAACCGCCACGGCG
>JAFGDY010000238.1 GCA_016931895.1 Anaerolineae bacterium | reverse complement strand
TTGGATGAAAGGCCAAAGGCACGAACACGCCGCTCCAAGTTTCTGGCTCTGGCGCCTGCTACTTAACATAAATTCACCAACAGTATCCATAATTATTTAATCTTTATTGAGACCCCTTAGGGTCTGGAGTCTGCCAGATAAGGAAGCCCAACTTTATCCGGCAAATCCCGCCTGAAGGCGGCCTGGCCCCCTCCCCGGCCGGTGACACTCCACCGGCTTTGTGTTTGGAATAATTACAAAGTTGAATTAAGCATAATTGGCGTGTTTATGATATACTGAGATAGTTAACAAGCAAAGTATAACCTTCCTCAGGAGGCAGCCATGCAATCACCAAGTGACATTGAACGCGAAATCAGAGTTGAAGGGCAGGAAAATGAGTTTACCTCAAACCCTATGAGTAATCTACAAATCTGGCGGCAGCAATTAATCCGTGGCATTCTGCGGGTTTTTCTGGTGCTGGGTTTTGTCGCAGCCGTAGTAGGGAGTTATCACAATTATACGCGAGGGGTTAATAATACAACCTTCCTTTATTGGGGCATTTTCATTTTGATATTGGTAATGACCCTGTGGCGGCGATCGCCTTATCTATTACAAACCGGCGTCCTTTTCTTTATTCTTTATGGTGTGGGCGTAAACGGCATAGTTAGCCTCGGTGTGAACGGATATGGCATCACGTTCTTGTTGGCCTTCACCGCTATGGCCATGCTTTTCTTGGGGCGACGTGGCGGCATCATAACTTTGGGGTTGTGTATCCTAACCATCATCGCCTTTGGTTGGGCCTTTTCCAATGGTTACCTTACTGTCGAGTCTGAAAGATTGGTTGCCAGCGCCACCGATTTTATTTCGTGGATTAGCATTGCCATCATTTTTCTTCTGTTAAGCAGTATGTTAATCTTTTCTCAGAACGATCTCTTGAGTCGGATGGTTGACGCCCTGATTGGCCAGGAAACCGCCAACCAGGAAATCTATCAGCGTATCCAGGCCGAACGAGAACAGCGTCAGCAGTTGGAATCAACGGTGGAACAGTATGTTGACTATATGACCGAGGTTGGTCAGGGCAACTGGTCAGCCCAACTAACCCTCAACAATGCCGGCGCAGCGCCTGACGACGACCCGTTGCTGACCCTGGGACGCAATTTAACCGAAACCACCGCCCGTCTCCAGACTATGGTTGAACAGCAGCAGCAGCAAATTCAGGTTATCCAGGCCCAGCAGCAAACAATTCAGGAGTTGTCCACGCCCATTATTCCGGTGATGGACAATATTATTGTCGCACCGATTGTGGGTGTAATTGACACGGCCCGTGCCCGGGACATCACCCGCCGCCTGTTGGCCGGAATTGGAGAGCATAAAGCTGGCATAGCTATTATTGATGTAACCGGCGTCGCTATTGTAGACACTGGCGTGGCCAATTACCTGCACAAAACCATCCAGGCCGCCCGGCTCAAAGGAACGCGGGTCATTATTACCGGCATTTCTGGGGCCGTAGCCGAAACCATTGTTGATCTGGGCATTGACTGGAGCCACGTTGAAACCTTAAGCGATTTGCAGATGGGGCTGTCGTCTGCTCTGCGCAGTCTGGGCAAGAGGATTGAAATTGTGTGAGATACAATACAGATATTCAGAAAAAGTTTTTGATTTTTTACCGGGTAGGGATAGGACATTGTCCTGTCCCTACCCAAAAACATTATTTGAACAACTATATCAGCCAATAGGCTTAAGTTAAGGCTATACAAGATAAGCTGGTTACCCAACATCCCCCCTAAACCTTCAACCACAATATTGCGCCGTACCGTCGCCATTGAATACACTCCCTTCTATGAGCTAATGGGGATGGCTTACCCTTTGGTAAAAGTTGTTATCCTCCGATCATCCTATAACCAACGCTATCTCACCTATAGGTCACTTTCAACCCACCTACAGCGTGACTATAATGTGAGTAAAGGGTGAGTATAACCATCCTATAAGCTGACCATTTCGGATTGACAACAATATACCACCCAACCGTTCCCAATTTTTCGTACTCAAACTACAAAAAATCGTAGACTTTCAAAGGCTGTTGATTCAATTCCCGTTATGAGTTGATGGCCCCCCTCTAATTCCCCTCACAGAGACGAGAACCGACCAATTTCCCCCTCGTTGGGGGGGATTGAGGGGGGCTTTCTACCAAATCGGGAACCGCTGCGCCGCCCAACTCTAATTTATAAATCCCGTTTATTGAATTGGCGCAGGGCCAGGGCTATCAACACCGCCATATAAATTGCCGCGTAAATCACCATAGCGGCGCTTGGTTTGCTATACAGGTTGATCAAGGGGAACGCTTGTTGCCTCACCAGCGCCGGCTGCATCAGGTCAGACGCCATCCGCCACATGGCTTCGCTGGGCATTATCAGGCTGGCCAAAATGCCCACTTGCAGGGCCGCTTCGCTTTGCATCACCGCCCCAATCTGTTCCACCCAACTGCCGGCAAAGGCAATGCCGTACAGCATAAACACCAACACCCCGTTGGCCAGGGTTGAAAAATAAACGCCGCCCAAAGTGGTGATGCTGAACACGATCAAACCTTCCAACAGCATCAGGCTCAAGCCGGGTAAAATGTGGGGGGGCAGGTAACCCGTTAATAGATAAACTTCAAAAATCAAACCGCCCGCCATAAATGCCACGTAAACCATAAGCATAATGGTTTGGCCCAGCAATTTGCCCCCAATGATTTCCCACCGCCGGATGGGTTTGGTGGCAATGGTCTGGATAGTGTGCGAGCTGATCTCGCCGGAGACGCTATCCACGCTGGTTAAGGCCGACATCATCACAATCAGAAAGTTAACGGCAAACAAGCCCAGGATAAGAAAAACCCCACTGATTTCGTGTCTGAGAATGTTCCTGGCCGCCGGCCCGCCCAGCCCGTTCCGGCTATGCTGCATCACTTCCTGATAAATATAATAAAAGCCAATCCCAAACAAAATCAAAAAAGCAATCCCCAATACCAGCGCCAGCCAGAAAATTTTTTTGCGCCAAGCTTCGCGGAAGGTCAGATTGGTCATGGTCAGAATATTCATGGGGCGCTCCTTTCATTCGTTCCACCGGCGTCAATCCCGCCGGCATCACTCCCACCGGCGTTATCTGGGCCAATGATGCTGATAAAAATCTCTTCCAACGATTTCTCCCGCGGACTCAACTGGTACAATTTGGCCCCGTGTTCAAACACCAGGCGGGCCATAAGGGGCACCATCTCTTGATCCTCAATCAACATGGTCAGGCTTGACCCATCCTGTTGCGCTCGGTGGCCCACCTGCTCCAGGGCGGCCAGCAATTCTGGCTTAAAGGCATCAACCCGCAGCTTAACTTCGGTGGTCCGGCGCAGCAGGTTGGCCATGGTATCCAGCCGCACCACCCGGCCGGCTTTAATAAAGGCCACCCGGTCGCAGGTAACTTCCACTTCGCTCAGAAAATGGGAGTTGAGGAAAATGGTTGTGCCGGCGTCTTTGAGTTGGTGAATGATTCGCCGCACCAGTCGCCGCCCCAGAGGGTCCAGCCCGGAGGTGGGTTCGTCCAAAAAGATGAGGTCGGGCCGGTTGAGCATGGCCTGAGCCAGGCCAATGCGCTGGAGCATACCCTTGGAAAATTTGCTCAAACGCATGTGGGCGCTGTCAGCCAGCCCCACTAACTCAAGCAGGGGGGGAATACGTTCTTTTAACACGGCCACAGGCAGGCCGTACAACTTGCCGTGGAACATCAAAAATTCACCGGCCCGCAGCCACTCGTGAAAACGAAAATGCTCCGGCAAAAAGCCGACCTTGGCCCGCGCTTGGGGCCGGCCGGGGTATTGGCCAAATAACTTGATCTCGCCGTGGGTTGGTTGGGCCAGGGCCAGCAACATTTTAACCGTAGTTGACTTGCCGGCCCCATTGGGGCCTAAAAAACCAAAAACCTCACCCCGCGGTATCTGGAGGGTCAGGTCTTGCACGGCTACTTTAGGGCCGTATTCTTTACGCAAATGATGGGTTTCAATGGCGAGGTCGGTCACACGTTATCCTTTCGGCAAAAGATTTAACAAGAGGATTTATTTACAAATGATTTTGACTCGTAGCCGCCGCATCCCTATGTGGCGGGCCGGACATCCCCATGTCCGGCCCGCGGATAAAATATTTATCTGAACGTCTACAGAATTGTTCCCTCATAAATTTGGGGAGTAGCCCTCCCCCAACCCCTCCCAAAAGGAGGGGCCTTGCTTATTTCACCGATTCGGCCATTTCTATGGTTTGCTCGGCGGCGTAATTGCCGTTTACAAAATAGGTCATTCCCGCTTGCGGCCACATTACGGCGGACTCCTCATCCTTTGCCTGGGCCGTAAACAAGAAGCCGTTGGCCCCATTAATGGATACTTCGGTGGCCGTTAATTGGCCGTTTTTGGGGATGGGCAAGATCAGGGTGTCGGCCCAATTGATGGTGGCGCCCAATTGGCTTGCTTCTTCTTTGGACATGCCCAAAAGCTGCAATCCGGCCACGCCCAGGGCGTTCAAGTCCAGGTCGTCGGGATATTGAATTTGGGGCGTGGTCATCTGCACAAACTCAAGCGTCCTCTGGCCTTCCTGCTGCCACTCCTGGATCACGGTGTTGGGTTGGGTGATCAAAATCGGTTCTTCGTTGAGCGAATCCGGCAAGCTGATCTCAATTTCCGCCGCTTCAAAAAGCGCCTCCAATAGCTCTTTATCCAACTGCACCTGCGCCACTTTTTGCCGGTACACCATAATCCGGTCCGGCTCGTTCAAACCATCGGGCAGGGCGGTGATTTGAACCACCGGAAAGCCAACCATCTCGGCCGCCTCGGCCAGCGAGTCCACCCGCTCCGGCTCGCTGTCGGTCAGCACCTTGATCTGCGGCTCAAGTTCGTCCATCAGGCCCTGGAAGCGGGGGTCGTTTTCCAGAGATTTGACATGCTCGCTATCCACGGGCAAAATTCTGACGGTTTGCACCCGGAAAATTTTGAGCAAATTCCCGGCCACAGCCCTGACCGGGGCAAAACTGAACAAAATGGTCGTAATAGCCACGATAGCCAGGATGACCAACGCCGGTTGATACCGTTTCAGAAAAAATTGGCTGAACATATTTTTTATCCTTTCTCTCATAACTGTGTTTGTTGATAAAGTTGATTGGCCCGCGAGCCGGCTTTGCCAGCGCCGCCAGGCCCGCGCTGCGTTAGGCCGCTCCCCCGGGGGAGGGGCCAGAACGGCCAGATAGGGGGTGAAATCATCGCGTTCCGCCCTCAACCGGGCCAGCGCGGCCTGGGCTTCCGGCGAGTCGGCCAATTGTTGTTTTACCTCTGCCAGCGCTTCGGGAGAAAGCGCCTGGTCAAGATAGGCCCGTAACTTTCCTTCATCAATGCGCATGATTCACTCCTCATCTTGGGGGGGATAGGCCAGCCGGTACTTTTTGGCAAAAGCGCGTTCGGCACGGGTGAGCAAAGAGCCAATGGAGCCTGGCGCCAGGTTCAAAGCAACGGCCAATTCTTGATAAGACAAGCCGCTGTGCCGTAACAGCAGGAGCTTGGCCTGGCGGGGGTCCATCTGGGCCAACACCCGCCGCACCCTGGCCCGCTCCTCGTGGCCGGCGGCAATATCTGCCGGGTCCGGGGCCGACGGCTCAAACAGCCCCCACCGGCCAAATCTTTCCTGCCAATCTTGCCGGCGACGCCGGCGGCGCAGGCTGTTGTAGCCGGTGTTGACCGCCACCCGGTAAAGCCAACCGGCCAGGTTAAGCTCGTGGCCTTGCCGGCGGATATGGCGCGGCGAATGATACAGTTTTAGAAAGACTTGCTGGGCCGCATCCTCGGCATCATCCCGGTTTCCCAACAAACGGTAAAGAATGTTGTAAACCCGGTGATAATAACGCCGGAACAGCGCCTCAAACGAGGCGTCGTCGCCGGCCTGCAACTGCGTTAGTAATTGGATATCGGACAGCATGGTTTGGCCAGGCTCCTGGTGGTGATTGATGGTCAACCTCCGCGCTTTCATAAATAAAACACCGCTCAGAGAGAAAATAGGACAGGGAATTTATTCATCCACCCAATTCATAATCACCTTGCCCGAATTACCGGAGCGCATCACCTCAAAGGCCTGTTCAAATTCGGTATAGTGAAATTTATGGGTGATCACCGGGCTGATGTCCAGGCCGGTTTGGATCATTGATTGCATCAAGTACCAGGTTTCGTACATTTCGCGGCCATAAATGCCCTTGATGGTGAGCATATTAAAAATGACCGTGTTCCAATCTATGGCCAATTCCTGGGTGGGGATACCCAGTAGGGCAATTTTGCCGCCGTGACACATATTGGCGAGCATATCTTTGAGCGCCGCGCCGCTGCCCGACATCTCCAGGCCCACGTCAAAGCCCTCTTTCATGCCCAGTTCCTTTTGCACCGCGGCAATGCTTTTTTCTTTGATGTTCAGGGCCACGGTAGCCCCCATCTTTTTGGCCAGTTCCAGGCGGTAGGGATTCATGTCGGTGGTTACAACGTAACGGGCGCCCGCGTGTTTGGCAATGGCCGTAGCCATAATGCCAATGGGGCCGGCGCCCGTAATAAGCACATCTTCGCCCAAAACCGGGAACGACAGAGTAGTGTGGGTAGCGTTGCCAAAGGGGTCAAAGATGCTCAAAATATCCAGCGGGATGTTGGGGTCGGCGTGCCAGATGTTGGTGACCGGGATACGCAGATATTCGGCAAACGCGCCGGGCCGGTTGACCCCCACCCCCCTGGTGGCGTTGCACAGATGGCGGCGGCCGGCCAGGCAATTGCGGCATCGCCCGCAAACAATGTGCCCCTCCCCCGATACGATCTCCCCAATTTCAAGATCGTGCACGTTGCCGCCCATAGCGGCCACCGTGCCTACAAACTCGTGCCCGACCACCATCGGCACGGGGATGGTTTTTTCCGCCCAGGCGTCCCAATTCCAAATATGCACGTCGGTGCCGCAAATGGACGTTTTGTGGACCTTAATCAGCACATCATTGATCCCATAGTCGGGCACCGGCACTTCGTCCAGCCACAGCCCGGGCCTGGCATGTTTTTTAACCAACGCTTGCATTGTTTTTTGCATCTTCGCTTTCAAACCTCCTTGTTCTAAATTTTTTTACTCTGCAATGATAAACAAATTCCTTCTGACCCTAACTGCAAATAGCGTAAACCCTCCACCTTATCTTGAGGAATAAGTAAGTCAACGGCGTCCAAATTGGGCACTACGTAATAAGCGCCCGCCTGCCATAAATTCTCACCCAAATTGGAATTTTGCACCCCAATACACAGGGCGCCGGCAGCCACCGCCGCCTGCACTCCGCTTAGCGCATCTTCAAACACAATACACCGCTCCGGTTTTTTCTGTAAAAATTTGGCCGCTTGCAGATAACAGTCGGGGTGGGGTTTGCCCCGTTGAACGTTTTCTACGGTCACGTAAACAGAAAACAAACCGTCGAGCTTAAGCTGGCGGGAAACCTCGTCTACTTTCCACTGCGCGCCGCTGGTCACCAGGGCGGTAGGGATATGGTTTTGTTTGAGCGTCCGTAAAAATGTTAGCGCACCGGCCATGGCTTGGTAGGTTAGGTTCTTTTCGTAATCCGCCATCCGGTCAAATACGGCTTGCCTTTCTTGGGCCGGCAAGTGGGGAAAAAACACGTCAAGGGTGTGCTTGCCGGGACAACCGTAGATATGTTGCTCAAAGTCGGCGGGGGTGAGCCGCACGCCGTGAACCTGGGCAAAGTGTTGCCAGAAGGTGGTAACGGATTGTTGGGTGTCAATAATCACCCCATCCATGTCAAATAAAATGGCTTCGTAGGGCATCAATGTACTTTTTTACTCCTTATTTTTTGTGATAACGGCTTGGCTACCGGTAGCCGGCAGTTAATGGGTCATTTTACCACCGATATCTCCCGCCAAGAATTCCCCCCATCCGCAGAAACAAAAATGTTACCCTCCCGCAATACGATAAACCAATGAGAATCTGCCAGGCGCAAAAAGTTGATGAGCGGTTCAGGGAGCAGGCCCTTATTACGCGGCTGCCAGCTTTGGCCGTTGTCCAGGCTTTCAAAAATGCCATGTTGGCCGCCGGCCAATAATGCCCCGTCCGCATTATAAGCTATGGTTTGCACCTCGCTAAGACTCTCCGGCAACGTTTCGGTGAGGAGTCGCCAATCTTGCCCCAATTTGTTTATTTGCCACAGTTGCGGGGGGAATTCGGGGGCAAGGGTCAGGCTATCATCGGGCGCAGTTGCAGCCGCAGCCACAGAAAAATATTCGCCGGCCTGGCCGGGTTGGGTCTGCCAATTCTGGCCGCCATCGGTGCTGACAAAAAGGGTGTGATAATAATCAAACCAGGCGTAAGCCACCTTGCCGGACGGGGCAAAGGTCAATACCTTCACCGGACCGGCTTCCTCTGGACGGGCCAAAACCTCCTGCCAGGTGTCGCCGCCATCATTTGAGCGTAAGACGGCGGTGGGGGCGCCGGCCAGGAGAGTGTGGTCGCCGGCAAAATGAGGCGAGAGCGCGACGGCGCTGGCCTGAAGGGGGACCTCCGGCCACAAGAAAATTTGCCAGGTCTGCCCGCCGTCCGTAGAGCGATGCAGGCTGAAGCCGGTGGCCGCGTAAATGGTCTGATCCTGGGCGTAGGCCGGGGAAATGGCCAGCCGGTAGCCGTTAAAAGAGGTACTGCGCACCGGGAAGTTGGTCAATTGCCAGGTCTGCCCGCCGTCGGTGGATTTAAAGAGGCCGTGCCGGTGATGGATGGCCAAGAGCGTTTGGTCCTGCCCGTAGTTGGGCGAAACGGCCAGATCGTCAATTTCAAAAAGGGTTGTTGGCGGCGTTGGTTTAAGCCAATTTAAAGCAGCGGGCGAAACCCTGGTCACGCCGGTTCCGCTGTCGCCCAAAAGAAAGTCGCCCGCAGGCGTGAGCGTGACGGCGGTGATGCGTTTGCCATCGGGCGGCCCGCTCCAGGGCTGCCAGGTTTGACCGCCATCGGCGGAGCGATACAGGCGGCCAGAGGCTTCGCCGCTGAGGTTTATAAAAAAGAGATACGCGGTCCGGTCGTCGGCAAACTGGGACGAGAAAAGAAAACGGCCGGCCTGGAGCGAGTCTAAATTGTTTAACCCTGCGCCGCCGGGCTGCCAGGTGCGCCCGCTATCGGCGGAGCGCCACAGGCCAGCGCCATAGCCCAGGGCCACCCGTCCGGCGGGGGCAAAAGCCAGCCGGGATAGGGAATGGTTTAACACTTTTTGCCAGGCGGATAAAGTACCATCCGGCTCGACTTCTGTCCGAAAAAGGCCGTCCATTTCAGCGAGCATCTGGCCGGCTAAAACAACGCCATTGCGATTAATGGCCACCGCCGCAGAGTTTCCCCCGGCCGGAAAAGCATCATTGGGGTCGGCCTCAACCAACGGCGTCCAGTGCCGGCCGCCATCAAAGGAATAATGCAAACCGGCATGTTGGGTGTTGGCAAACACAAGTTCGTGCTGGGGACCGGCCTCATCGGCAAAGCCCGGCGCAATGAAAAGTTGAATGGCCCATAGATCGCGCAGGCCGGTCATGGCCGGATTCCAGGTTTGCCCACCGTCAGGGGATTGGTAAAGGCCGCCGGTATCGCCAAAACCGGTCAACGCGGCCAAAAGGGTTTGGTCGTCAGGATAGGCGGGCGAAACCGCAACATCCTGCACGGGCAAATGGGGTAACGTTTGGCCCAGGTCGGTCCAGGTTATGCCTTCATCCGTAGACAGGAACAGGCGGGGATTTTGACGACTATCCGGGCGGGGGGCAATGCGAGCGAACAGGTGGCCGTTGGGCGCGCTTGCCAGGGCCAAAATCGCCCCCTGCGGGGTGAACTCGGCGGGCGGCAAAGTTGTGGCGGCTTGCAGGGCCGCCAAGTTCTCCTCCCGCGATCTACCGTCCTTGCCTGTGGCGACCAACAACCAGCCGTCGTAACCCGCCAGGTAAAGGCACTCGTGAATTGGGTCCAGTTCCGCCAAATAGTAACTATAATCAGGGGGCAAAGGCATCTCGCCGATAACGTCCAGGGTGTCGCCGTTCAGGGCCAGCAAGCGATGGAAATCGCTCAAATAAAGGCGATTTTGGGGCGGACTATAGCCCATTTTCCCGCCGACGCCGATGAGTTGGTGGGCGTAACGCATTGACCCGTTGGCCGACACAACCAGGTCGCGCAAACGCCGGTTGGAGTGCCGGGCATAAGCCACAAACGCGCGCGAGCCGCCGGGGTCGGGCAAAGCCTGGGCAAGGCTGATGTTGGTATCGGTATAGATCAGGCCGGGTTGGGTGAGATCGTACACGTAAAGATAGTTGCCGCTATTGGAGCCGGGCGTGCCGTTGGGCGTGAGGCTATAAAGTAGTTGGTTGGGGCTGTCAAGCCGGCTGTAATTGACGCAGGGGTTGGGCACAAACTCGTCGTTACGGGGGCCGCTGCCGGGCAGGAGGGTATCGCCGCTGAGCGTGTCGGCCTGGAGAATGGTAACGCCGCAGTGGCTCAGGTAAACTTTATCGCCGCCGGGGTCGGGGGCAAATTGGCCGCCGGGGTCAAAGCGGACGGTTTCGGCCAGCGTATCGGCCTGGAGCACAAAAGCGGGGGAGCCGCTCACGTAGAGCCGATTACGGGCCTTGTCCAGGGTCAGCTCACCATCGCCTAAGCCGTAATACAGACCGTACCGTTCCCGGTTCAGTTGACTTTGGGCCAAAACGGCAAAAGTTTCGTCATCCAAACGACGCACCCGATTGGCGTCGTCAGACACAAAAAGTTGGCCCGCCTCCGGGTCGGCCAGCACATCGCGGATTTCAATGGCCGTGGGGATGATTTTTACGGCCCGGGTGTCAAGATTGACCAGGTAGAGCAGGTCGTCAAAGGGATAAAGGGCCAAAGCCTGGTTGGTTTTGGGGTCAATTACCAGGTCGTCAAAATTGGTGAGCAGCGAGATTTTTTGGCTCTGGCTCAGGTTGGCCGTGGATAGGCCCATCAAGGCGGGGCCGGTCTCGTCGTTGGGAGCAGGGTCCATAGGCCGAATTTCGCCGTTGCTAAAGTAAAGGTGGCGGCCGTCTGGGGAGAGGGTTATGCCGCTGGCAATATAGCGCGGGCCAAGGGTTACGGGTGGGTTAAGCGGCCGGCCATCGGGATCAAGAGGATACAGCCGCCGCATGTCGTTATCGCCCTCAACCACATACACCTGGCCGGTGGTGGGGTTGGGCAGGATGTTCTCGATACTGCCGGTGGACAGGTAGGTATTGGCCGGTTCCAGCGTGTCGGCCTCAAAGATTTCCATAGTCCATCCGTTGTTGGCGGCGCGAGCCAGGTAGAGGCGGTTGGCAGCGAGATTGACGGCCAGAGGGCCGTTTTGAGTGGCGGGGGTCAGAGCGGTTTGGTTACGTTTGGCCAGGGTGTCGCCATCAACGGCCCAAACGGTCAGGCCGTCCGGGGTAACGGCATAAAGCAGCCCTTCTGCTGCGGCAAAGGTTTCAATGTTTGGGATTTCTCGGCTCACTTGCAACGATTCGGTGTTGATGACACTCAGGGTGGGCGGTTCTTCGCCAAAACTGGCTTGCCACAAGGCATAGAGCAGGCTGGGATGGGGGTCAAACTGCAAATCCAGCGGATCGGGACTGCCCCGGTTGATTTTTACGTGGGCCACAAATTCGCCTGCGGCAATATCGTAAACGCTCAGGCCGTTGCCCTGATTTAAAATGGGCAGCCCTTCGGTGAAAATATAGGCCAGCCCGGTTTGGCTATTGAGGGTAATGTGCCAGGGAGTGGCCCCATTGCCCACCGGCACGCCCAGGTTGACAATTTGCTCAAAGGCGGGGTTGTTGGCAGAAACCCTGTTCCGGGAAGGAATGGGGAGCGAGGTAGACGCCGCTGGCGGAATGTCGGGCGGTAGGGCCAAAGGCGATTTGGTCGGGCAGGCCACGCCGCTAAACACAAGCAATCCCAACAGGAATAAAAGTAATGATTTTTTGTTCATTGACCCGTTATCCCATTATTCTATTGATATACCTTTTTGCCTATTGCCTAAACCTGAATCTACTGTAAAAATTATAACATATTGGCGCAACTATGGATAGCGTGGAAAAATGGAGGAGCATTTCAGTTTGGGGGCGAATAATGTCTCACCGCCGAGACGCAGAGATGGCGGAGAAAAAACTCTGCGTTCTCGGCGTCTCTGCGGTGAATTTGGGACAATTGGGCCAAACTCGCCCCAAAATGAAATACATTCAAAATAGGGGTCTAGCCCAAAAGCAGGGATTTCATTGCAATCTAACATAACATGTGCTAAACTATTTGCACTTATTGAGATGGCAAAATATGAGCGACGAAGTAGCTATTCAAAAGAAATTACAACTGGGGATTGAGGCGGCCCGGGCCGGGCAAAAGAATATTGCCCAGGTTCACCTAACAGCCGTACTTCAGTTAGACCCGCACAATGTGCCGGCCATGTTCTGGCTGGCTTATGTAATTCCCACGCCGGAAGAAAGTTTGCGTTTGCTTGAGCGGGTGCTGGAACTGGACCCCAACAATGAGCGCGCCCAAGCGGGGGTTCATTGGGCCAGGCAACGTTTGAACCTGGAAGCAGCCGCCCCGGCGGCCCAATCCCAACCTGGTTTCCAGGCCCAAACCCAATCTCAACCTGTTACCCCGGCAGAAACACCCACCCAACCGTCACCCTCTGTCGAAACATCGGCCCAATCAACCGAACCAGGAGAGGAAACCGAGTCCCAACCTACCCCGGACGACCTCGAGTCGCTGCGCAAAAAATTGCTGGCCAATGATACCCAGGAGCAGGCCAAAAAAGGGGCGTTGGCCCACCGCGCTCGCCGCACCATTGACCCCATTTCCACCATTTTGTTGATATCCAGCACTTTTTTGGGCGTGGTGGCGCTGGGTTTGGGCGCCCTGATTATGGTGCCAACCGATACGCTGGCCGCCTGGCTGCCCCGGCCCACCCCGGCCATAACTCAAGAACCTGCTGCGCCGGCAATGGCGGAAGTTCCCGCAATGGCGGAAGTTCCCGCGCCAACGGCTGTTCGCCGCAATTTTGTTTCGGATGGCGATACCCTGGCCGCGCCAAAAATGGCCCAGTCTGAAACTGTCACCCTTGATCCTCAAACACCGCCGCCACCAGCCGAACCGGAATCTTCAGCCGCCGTTGTTCCGCCGGTTCCCCTGGCAGAAGCCCCGCCCGCCGTCATTGCGCCGCCCGTGCTGATCGGCCCCACCCCCGCTTCGTTTGCCAACAGGGTGGAGTTGCCGGTTCCGGTTGACCCCCCGGCCACATCTTTAGATAAAGTTGAACTGCCCATTCCGGTTGACCCCCTTTTGTCGCAGTCTGTTGATACCCGGCAGTTGGCCCATCAGCCTGCTTACCCCGGCGAAAAGTGGATCGAGGTCAATGTGACCACCCAGCAAGTGATTGCCTGGGAAGGCGATGCGCCGGTGTTAACCTTCCCCACCTCCACCGGCCTGGCCTATACCCCCACGGTGTTGGGCGAATTCCACATTTATTGGAAATTGGTGTCTACGCTCATGACCGGCCCCGGTTATTATCTACCTGAAGTGCCCTATACGATGTATTTTTACAAAGGCTATGCCTTACACGGCACTTATTGGCACAGCAATTTTGGCCAACCGATGAGCCACGGCTGCGTGAACCTGGAAACCGGCGACGCCCAAACCCTCTTTGAGTGGGCCGGCCCCGTGCTGCCCCCCGGCCAAACCCAGATTACTGCCACCGCCGATAACCCCGGCACGCTGGTGGTGGTGCGCGAATAATTTCCGGCCAGGCCCGCAGGCGCAAAACCTGACCCCCCTTGGAGCGGCGCAATTATCGTGTTTAGTTTCGCCTTGGGCTTATGGCCGTTTCAACCCAACCGGCGGTGTTTACGGAAAAAATTAAGCCCCGGCGTTATTGCCGGGGCTTAAAGGAGAAAACAACCACATCCCAAACAATGTGGTCCGTAACAGTACAGTAATAATACTCCTATTGGGGCACAAATACAAAAGTTAAACAAAAAATTTGACATCCGGCCCCTTTTGTTTGGTCGTACGCCGAAAGTTGTGTAAATTGTCTGATTTCTCTCTGGGGAGATTGACTTTTTACACAAAATTTGCGATATCACCTTTTTTACGCAAAAAGGCAACGGTCAAGCCAGTTTGCCCAACGTGCTGACCAACTTGGTAATGGCCTCGTTGGCCGACGCGCGGTCTTTGGTCGCGTCGGTAACGCAATGCAGGGCGTAATTTTCAACCAGCAGCAGCGAAATCTGCTGCGTTGCGCCGCGGATGGCGGCCAGTTGGGTTAAAATATCCTGGCATTCGCGCTCTTCATCCAGCATGCGGCGCACGCCCCGCACCTGGCCTTCCAACCGCTGCAACCGTCGAGAAAGATTATTGCGTAAATCAGGCGGAAGCTTATTTTCCATATTTCCTCATGCTAACTAACAAAGAGCGCCCGGCTCTTTATTGGTTAAATCCGTCAACCCACCGGCCCGCAGGCTGCCGCCGGCGCGCTAACCTTGCTGCCGGCGCTGCTTGCGCCGGAACCCGCGCCAATGGCCGCCCCAAAAACAGAAATTACTTTTTTGGCATGCTGGCTGCCACACTGGGGGCAGGTCAACTCAACTTTGGCCTTCAGCGAGCGAACCAACTTTTCATACTTCTCGCCACAATCCTGGCAAATATACTCGTAAATGGGCATCAGAAATTACCTCTCGTTAGACTTCAGGATCATATCTATTTGCTCGACCACTTGACCAGGGCGCACCAGCCCCACCTGGCTATACACCGCCTGGCCGTTGCCATCAACAACCACCAGGGTGGGCAAACCTCGCACCCCGTAGCGGGCGGCTGCCTGACGCCCGGCCTGGCTCATTACGTCCAACCGCACCACCGCGGCCTGACCGGCTAACTTCTTCTCCAGCCCATCAACGATGGGTTTGGCCACCAGGCAGGCGCTTCAGAAGTTTGAATAAAATTCAACCACTACCGGCCGGCCGGTTGCCAAAACGCCCTCCAGCGCCTGAACAGACTCAAGGCCTTCCGTTGGGCGCGTGCGCAGCAGCGTAAAAGCCAGAACCAGGCCCAAAATAAAGGCCAGCAGCACCCAGTTCAAGCGGAGCCACTCCACCAGGCCGGCCATTAGTTGGGCACAACCTCCAACATGGCCTCGATGCGCTGTTGAATGGCCGGCTTGGGCATGGCCCCCACCACGCGGTCAAACAATTGGCCATCTTTCACAAACAGCATGGTCGGGATGCCTTGCACCCCATACTGAATGGCATACTGGACGTTTTCGTCGGTGTTCACTTTGGCAATAACCAGTTGATCGCCATATTCTTTGGCTAACTCATCTAAAACAGGGGCCACCATCTGGCAGGGGCCGCACCATGGCGCCCAAAAGTCAACTACCACCGGCGTGGCTGATTTTAATACTTTCTCTTCAAATTCGGCATCGGTAACGTGAATAGGTTTTGTCATTGGTAGGTTCTCCTTTTACTAATTTTTCTATAAACTATACAGTACAATAAGTTATTTTTTGCACGACATACCCCTGGGGGGTATTTCAAGAACAAGATTATAGCTAAACCCGCTCTGGCTGTCAAATAGAGTTTGCCTATTTTCAGCCTTCTATGATACAGACGAGGATGAAGGTGATTTTCTTACCTTTAGAAGAGGTGCATCCCAAAATTTTGATGGTAGGGACAGGGCAATGTCCTGTCCCTACCAGATGGCCTAAAAATTGGAACAGCCCCATAGAAGGGAACAATTTTGACACTTGGCCTGTCTCAAAGTAAAGTAGGTGGCATCATATTTTATGGCTCTTTGGGATTTTCCGTGGCATACCCCAATATGTAGGGGCGAATCCTTGTGGTCGCCCTGGGCAGGCACAAGACCTGCCCC
>JAFGDY010000237.1 GCA_016931895.1 Anaerolineae bacterium | reverse complement strand
TTAAAACCGATCAGCATACGCCCGAATATCGAAAAACAGTGCTAACGAGATTGGAATCGCAACTGGAGGAAGAGGGGGTTCGGGTAAGCGCGGGGATAACGGTAGACGAAGATGTTGCCGGCATCCAAATTCTATTTGGGATATTTTTTGCCTTAATGCTGGTGATGGCCATCTTGCTGGCCGTGGTGGGCGGGTTGGGCCTTATGGGCACAATGAGCATCAATGTGTTGGAACGGACTCGTGAAATGGGCGTGATGCGGGCTGTGGGGGCAAGCAACGGGGCGATTTTGCAGATCATTATCGTAGAGGGTATTCTGATTGGTATCTTGAGTTGGTTGGTAGCCATTGTTGTGGCCTTGCCAATCAGCAAACTTCTCAGCAACCTTATTGGCCAACAGTTGCTGGGCACCGAACTCACTTATACCTTTTCGCTTTTTGGGACGTTGATGTGGTTAGCGGTGGTGATTGTGCTGTCGGTCATTGCCAGTTTCCTGCCCGCCTGGAACGCCTCACGCATGACCGTGCGCGAAGTGCTGGCGTATGAGTAATGTTCATCACGCAACATCGAAGGTTTTTGCGTTACTTTATTTCCGGCGCAGGCCACGCCGGGTCAAAAAATTGCTGGATTTCAATGAGATAACCGTTGGGGTCGCGCAAAAAAGCGTGGTAAATATTGAACTTGGGATTAAGGGTGGGAGGCTTTTCAAATTCAACCCCTTTTTCCCGGAGATACCGGTGCCATTCGTCCATTTCGGTAGTGACCAGGGTAAAAATTATACCCTCGAGTTTTTCCGGCGCGGTGAGGTGCTGGCAGAATCCCACAAAGCCATCCCGGCTGACCCGGTAAATCCGGCAATTGCCCTGGTCGAGTACCAGAGGCAGCCCCAAAATTTTTTGGTAAAAATGATCTGTTTGGGCCAGGTTGGGGGTGTAAAGAAAAATGACTTGTTGGTCAATTGATGGTGGCGGCATGCCGATCCTCCTTCTCTCAAACCGGAACGCTTAACCGGGAAATAGGGTTGAGTAGCCCCAATAGACAAACGCTACCGGGGCTACGACCATTGAATGGTTGGTTGGCGATAGGGAAGCTTACCGGCTCAGGCTACGGCTTCGGGAGTTGGCCCCAGATCTGGTTCCGTTGGCGGTGGTGGCGGCTCATCAGGCGGCGATGCCGGTTGTACCATCTGCCTGAGTACCACGTAAATTGCGCCCAGCCCAACCAGAATAACTATCAGCGCAAAGAGCCAGCCCAAAATAGGGATTACGCGCAAAATTTCATAGATCAAAGCCCCCAACGCCAGCGAGGCAAAATTTAGCCACCAGCCAGGCTCCATTTGTTTGGCCAGGCGAGTCAAAATTACCCACCCCCCCAGATAAGCCACCACAACTTTGGTTATAGTAAACAAGATAAATGAGAATACCATTGCCAGCAGGCCAAGCGATACCCCCCCGATGCTGAGGATATCGTCGCCAAGTTGGCCAAAGGTGATGAGACCGGCCAGCAGGGCAATGAGAATAAGAACGATCATGGCCGCAGCCAACGCAATGGGGAAAATCAACGTGATTAAACAACCCCGGCCTGCGTGGGGCAGAATCTTTTGCCCGGCTTCTGCGCTGGCGCGTTGCACAATGGTGGGCCAGAGCCACAGAAGCAGCCCGCCCACAATGAGCAGGGTAATGAATTCGCCCAGGCGGGCGCGTAGCACTCCCCAGAACCAGTTGGCAAAAGATTGCCCAAGATCAACTTCTACTTCGGTATCCAACATGGACACCTGTACCTCGCCACCAATTTGGGCATTTTCGCCCTGTCGTAAGCCGGGCGCAACCATTGGCACCGCGCCAGGGAAATTAGGCATAAAAGGCGGCGGCGCCCAATTGGGGTCGGCACTGCTGACCTGCCCGTCCACGTTGCCGCCAACAACGCCGTTCAATTCCAACGCAGCGCTATTGGCCTGAACGTCATTCGCCACCTCGCCGTTGAGAATAACCTGATAACCGTTGGTATACAGGCTACGACCTATGGCGCTGTCCTTTTCGGTTTCCAGGCTAAAACCAAAAAAGTACATATTGCGCCCAATTTCTGCGCCACGACCAATGGCCATGGCATATCCGCTACCATATACGCTGCCCTTAACCTGGCCATTCAGTTGGAGCGTCTGCCCTCCAATGAACAAGCTGCCGTCTACCGTGCCGTTGACAACCACTTCATTTGCGGCAGCAAATAAATCGCCTTTGACCGTGCCTTCCACTTCAACCCGTTGTCCTGAGACAAACAGGTCGTCGTCAATAACTTCGTCAGCAGAAATGACCACATAGTCTCCGCCGCGAAAATCGGCGGCCTTGGCCGAATTGACCAGCCCGGCACTGGTCAATCCAAACACAAGCAGAGTCCATAATACCACGCCCAAGGCTATCCGGCCCCAGGTTTTCCAATTGTATTTCATGTTGTCCCTCCAATGGGTGATTAATAAATGAGTTTAAACCCCTATCGCCTGGATCGATTCAACATAACCGATCATCCCAAACGCCAATCAGCTTTAACCGGCCAATCAACACAAGTATAAGCCGCCCGCCGCCAGAAAGCAAGTGGGCAAACGCGAAGAAGAATTTGCCCGTATCACGAAAATCATTTACGATGCTAATAAGGGTGATACTATTTTTTAAATAGGCGTAATTTACTGCTACCGAGTTTACTGTTTTGTGCTATAATGAGCCTGAATACCTCATCTAAAAAAAGGGGAACCGGCGATCTATGCCCAAAAAAGTGCTGATCATTGAAGATAGGCGGGAAAATATTGTTTTTATTGCCAATAATATTCTGAGGCCGATGGGATTTGAGGTGGTTACCGCCAGGGATGGCCAGGCCGGCCTGGAGAGGGCTGAAGCTGAAAAACCAGACCTGATTATCACCGATTTAAAATTGCCTAAACTGGGTGGGCTGGAAGTATTGGCGCAATTGCTTGAAAAGGGGATCACTATCCCCACCATTGTGATGACGTTTCATGGCACGGAAGAAACGGCCAAACAGGCTCTCAGATTGGGAGCAAAGGATTATCTCATCAAACCTTTCACCATTGAGGAAATGCACGAGGCTTTGGAGCGAGCATTTAAAACTTTGCCGCAGCCGCCTGCGGCTGCGCCGGACACGGCCAAAGTGTCCCAGTTGGAGCAGGAATTGGCTCGGGTTCAGGCCATGTTGGCCAAGCGGGAGCGACAACTTGAGCAGATGGGCCAACAGTTGGCAAATTCTATTGGCAAAGTTGAGGTGGCGGAAATTGCGCAACGGGCGGCAACATGGGAAGAAGATTATGCCCGTTTGAATGGGGTGTTGGCCCAAACCAAAGAGGCCTTGGTAGAAACCGAGAGCCGGGCCGGCGCATTAGAAGAGGCTGCGTTGGCTCAAAAAACACAAATGGGCAAATATCAGCAGGAAATGCGGCGGTTAGCCCATGAATTGCATAATCTCTCGGAAGCCATGCGCTTGATGGCCCAAGATATGGAGCATCAAATTAAACGATTAGAAGTATTGACGCCTCGTGAGAAAAAGTGAAGTACCTCCGCAGAAATCAGGGGCGATCAATTGTCTGTTGAGGTATTATCAGGAGTTACCGGGGTGGCTGCCTGCGGGGAAGGGGTATCAGTAGCAGAGACCTCATCAGGTTCAGCTTCCGGGGATGGCGTTTGGGGCGTGGCCGGCTCTGAGGTGGCAGCCATTGTTGGGGAAGGATTGGCTGCGGTTGGCTCGGTGGTTCCTTCCTGAACAGGGCTGGGAGATAGGGTAGGGGTAGGCGTTCCTCCCCATAGTCCCAGTTTTCCATTTTTAGCGCGCGCCTGGGCTTCTAAAATCTCCGCTTCAAAGCGGATGTTTGGCGGTCTGAGGTCGGCCCGAGCCAGGCCTTGCTCGGTCAAAATGATGCTCAGTAATTCATCATCCACGTAAACATAGCGTAATAAATATCCCTCGTCGTCAAAATCAGAAGTATCTCGCACCAGCCGGACCACTTTCAGGTAGGTCATTTTCCGGTTTGTTTCAAAGGCAATGTCGCCCCACGGGGTATCAAGAGGGGGTGGGTCAATCCCAAGATAACGAACCGGGTAAGCCTGGCTGAGCGGGTCTCCTTGCATAACTACGGTAATGGTGCGCCCATCTATCACGTTGGTCACCATTGCCTCTATTTCGTCGGGGATAGGCGTGATGGTAGGGGTAGGCGCAGGGGTCAGGCTATCAAGGGGCAATACGCGGGTATTGAGGGGAGTATTTTTGGGGGTAGGAGCGCTGGTGGGTAAAGCTACAGTAGCCTCTCGATACACTGCGCCAGAGTGGAGTGAGGCCGGGGTGGTTTGTCCACAGGCAGTTAATAAAACGGTAAATACGATCAACCAAAGAAATCTGTTCCACCACGTTTTTAATAATTTCATTATTGAAGAACCGCCAATTTTTGGATTATGATGCTTGGTGCTTGCCGAATAAGCGTATTATAATCCTAATGAAATATCTCAGGAAATCAAGATAAAAATAATTTTTTTGACCGCGGGGTGGAACCGCTCAATAACCTGAATAAGCGTGGCGATACTGAATGAACCATCGCTCGTCCAAGAATCAAAAAATCCCGATCCGTGTCGGGATTTTTGGTGGAAATTGCCTGGTTTATAGCGCCGGCAGCAGAATATAAAATTTGCTGCCGGGCAGTTTTTCCGAGTCGTAACCTTCACTTTCTACCCAGATACGGCCTTGATGGGATTCGATAATGCCCTTGGCAATGGTCAATCCCAAACCGGCCCCGCCGCCCATAAACTTGGTTTTACCGGTGCTGTGCTGAGACACGTTTTCTGCCGTGCTGAATTTGTCAAAGATCAGTTTTTGTTTATCAAGCGCAATGCCCACCCCACTATCGGCCACAATTACTTCAACAAAAGATTGATTGTCCGGGCCGTTTGTCTTTTGGAGCGATTTGGCGCTAATAGTTACCCAGCCGCCATCGGGCGTGTATTTGATAGCGTTACCCACAATCCGGGTGATGGCTGAGTGGAGTTGTTTAAAATCGCCGTTGACCATTGGCAAATCGTTGGCCACCTCTGTGCCCAGAGTTATTTTGCGTTCGGCGGTTGTGGGCAGTTGTTCTTCCACAATTGTTTTGATGATACTGCGGATAGAAACAGGAGCGACCTCAAAATTTGCCCTGGACAACTCAACCCGGACCACGCTGACCATATCGTTAATAATTTCTTGCAAGCGCGTTGATCCTTTGGCTATCCCGGCCAGGAGGTCTTTAGCGCCCTCGTCGGCTTGAATAAAGGGCAGCATTTCCAACATTTGGGTGTAACTGTGAATAACGGTCAAGGGGGTGCGTAACTCGTGGGAGACTACGGAGATAAAATTGCTTTTGGCCTCTTCCAGATGTTTCAGCCGTTCATAGGCAGTTTGAAGCTCGGTGAATTTGCGCTCCAGCTCTTCAATAAGGGCTACGCTTTGTTCTTGCAGATAGTATTCTCGGGGGGTAATCGCTTCTTCTTGATGGCCCGTGGTGAGATAACGGTCAACTTCGGTGATTAATTCGTCAAAATCAACGGGTTTACTGAGATAGCTATCACAGCCAATGGCTTTAGCTCGCTCCCGGTCATCGCCAACACTGCGGGCCGTGAGGGCGATAATGGGTACTTTTTTGAGGTGGGCAAAACTGCGAATGCGGGTAACAGCGGTAAAACCATCGAGATCGGGGAGGTTGATGTCCATCAAGATCAGATCGGGGCAGAGTTGGCTGGCTTTGTCAATCCCTTCCAGCGCATTTGCGGCGTCTACTACCTGGTAACCTGCGCTTTCCAGAATTCGCCTGATCAGGTTTCTATTTTCCGGAATATCTTCAACATTTAAGATGGTTGGCGGCGTGCTCATACGCTGAATTTTATGGATGCTAAATTACAGATTCAAATTAATGGTTGATTCACTGATGTCAAGAGCCGGGTTTGATTTAGAGAACAGGTACCCTATTCCAAATGGAAGCACGCAAAGTATAGCCAGCTGGGTTCTTTGTTAATGTTCAAGGCGCTTTGGTTGAGAACAAACGTGGCTCAACCTTCAGGTGTTTTGCACAGCACAACTATACACCCCCATAATAGCATACCTCCATTTAAAAAAGTATAGGATAACCATCCCAAATTGACAAGCCCTAAAATTTGGGGTATCTGCAAACGACGGCCTTAAAATTCAGGCAATCTCGAATTCCAACCGGGGCGAGTGAGCCGTGAGAATGGCTCGATATTTGGGGGCCGACCATAAAGCCGTAATTTCCCTGGCCAGCGCGTCAATCAAGGCCGGCACGTCGGCAGGAGCCGTTTGGTGCAAACCCTCGCTCACAATGAGGGCGCGAGTTGTCTCCGGGCTAATCACCGAGCGGCGGCTCTGCCGGAACGTCCAGCGCCGGGCGTGCACGTGGTTTGAGGCATCGGCAAAGATCACTTCGCCCGCGGGCGGAATTTCTATTTCCCCGCTAAAGGCCAGGTATTGTTCAACACCTGTGGCGTGACGCACTTCCAGGTAATCGTCTACAGCGGCCAGGTTGAATACCGCCACCGGCAGGGAAAAGGCCAGGGAGACGGCATTGCACAGGTCAACCAGGGGATGGAGGCGGGGTAAGTCGTCCTCGCGTCGAAAGCGGCGCAGTAGGGCTTCGGCAGCCGAGCGGTATTGGGTGGGTTTTAGGCCCATTTGGGTGTAGGCCCGGCGCCAGGCAGAGATTTCAGCCAATTGTGATTCCGGGTTGTTGTTTAATCTTTCGCGGGCGTGTTGATAAAAGGGTTGCAGCCGATTTTCGACTTCAACTTGAGGCTGAATTTTGTCAACAACCAACAGCCCCGGCACTAATTGGGGAAATTCTTGCCAGATTTTAGAAGCGTGACAAAAGTGCATAACACCATCCTATTTTGGGATGGCTTATGATACGGTAGAGATGAACTTTACGCAACAAGCCCCGCCAGCAGTTATTGGTTTTTTGTATTCCGGCGCACAATGGCATCTGTCATGCGGGCCACGCGGCTCATTTCTTTCACCTGGTGCACCCGGATAATGTCCGCGCCCCGTTCAATGCCAATGGTTACGGCGGCGGCGGTTCCTTCTACGCGCTCGTGGGGGGGCAAATCCAGGGTGTAACCGATAAAGGATTTGTTCGACGGGCCAAGCAGGAGGGGATACCCTAACGATTTGAACACATCCAAACGGTTGAGCAGCGTTAGGTTTTGTTGCACGGTTTTGCCAAAACCAATGCCGGGATCAATGATGATGTGGGCGGGGGGAATACCGGCCTGCCGGGCCAAGTTTATGCTTTGTTGCAATTCGTTAGTTACATCTGCTAACAAGTTGTCATAATCGGTGCCCAGGTAGCGCCCGCCCAGGCGGTCCTCCTGAACCGCATTCCGCGGATGGCTGCGGTTGTGCATAATTACCACCGGCGCGTTTTGTTGGGCGCACAGGTTGGCCATCTCCGGGTCCATTTGCAGGCCCCACACATCGTTGACCATCACCGCGCCTGCTTCCAGCGCCGCCGCGGCTACCTCTGCTTTGTAGGTGTCAATAGAAATAGGTATGCCTACTTCAGTCGCCAGTGCTTTAATGACGGGCAAAACCCGCTTCATTTCCTCTTCGGCGTCAACCGCTTCGGCCCCCGGACGGGTACTCTCGCCCCCCACATCCAGCAAGTGTGCCCCTTCCTGGGCAAATTTGATACCCTGCTCTACGGCCCGTTTGACCCATTGCTTGCCGCTCAACAGTCCATCGCCCGAAAAACTATCCGGCGTAACATTAATGATGCCCATCACATAAGTTTGGCTCTCCCAGGCAAAGATAGAGGAGCCGAGGTGTAAAGGTTTCATTTTTCGTTTATCCTCTACCTCCCTACTGGCCAACCGAAATGGGTAAGAACAACTGGAATAGAACCTGATAAGAAACTACCGAGTCCATAGATTGCCCTTTGCTGCCGTTCCAGCCGCCAAAGGCATATATTTGGGTATCAATGACCGCCAGACCGGCATTGCGCCATTGGTGGTCAAAGGGGGCTTCAAACGTGGTCCAGGTGTCGGTGGAGGGATCGTACTTTTCGCTGGTGGTGACCGGCTGCTGCCAGCCGCCGCCAATAGCATACAACTGATTGGCTGCGCTGACCAAACTCAGGCCACCTCGCTTTTCATTCAACGGCGATCTTTCTAGCCAATTTCCCGTTCCAGGTTCAAAAATATAAGTCTGGTTAAATTCAGTTTGCCCATCGTATCCGCCGACAACATAAATTTTTCCATCCAACACGGTAGCGCCAACAAACCCTTTGGCCTGCGGCATGGGGCTGTCAAGAACCGTCCATTCATTGGTTGCAGCAGAATAAACAAAAATTGTATCTACAAAAGCCTGCCCATTCCAGCCTCCAAATAGATAGAGCTTGTTATCTAAACCAGCCAAACCATATCCGCAACGACCTTCGGGCAAGGTTTGTCCTTGCGTCCACTCGTCGGTTTTGGGGATATAAATTTCTAACACATCGGTTACAGTTTGACCTTCGCCGGTACAGCCGCCGGGGATGTAGATTTTTTCATTTAACGCCACCCCGTTGATATTGGCCACGCCCGTTGGTTTGGGCGCTCCTTCTAACCAAGTGTTGGTGTCGGGATTGTAAATTTCTACCAGATATGTGGCCTGGTCGTTATTTTTAATGCCGCCAATGGCATAAATTTTTTCGTCAAAGGCTACTCCTCCCGGCCCGGCTCGGTGGGTGGACATTGACGCTTGAAATGTCCAGTGATTGGTGTTGTTGATATTGGGTACGGTGGGGGTAGGCGTGTGTTGGGGTGGGAAAAACTTATTTTCGTTGACTTCAATAACCGGCAAATAAGGTTGGGTGGCGCCGGCCGTATATTTGACCTGCCAGGGCATAATAGCGGTAGCCAGCGCCAATAAGAACGCGCCCAACAAATAAACATATTGCCATCGCGCCAATGCCGGCTGCCGGTCGGCCCGCAGGAAAGTTTTAGCCGCAGACACCCCGGCTGTGGATGTGTCCGCATCGTCGGAAACGGTAATCCACCCTTCCTGGATAGCTCGCAGAGTGGCCTCGGTGCGAGATTGCACCTCTAATTTTTCAAAAATGTTACGCAGGTGAACTTTAACCGTATTGATGCTGATAACCAGTTTGCGAGCAATTTGCTGATTGCTCGCCCCGGTAGCCACCATTTGCAATACCTGGAGTTCACGCTCACTGAGGGGTTCGGCTGTTTCGTGATTAGACACAGGAGAAATCCACCAAATAAAGGTAATTGCAAATAAATTATGACATAAAACCCGGTGCAAAGCAAGAGAACTTTCAGCCATTTTCTATCTGGCTGGAAATTTGACGAATTATTGTTGCTGCGATACAATGTTATTTTGCTGTTACAGCTCAAAATCTGAGAATTTTATCCCTTCGTTTTTGTTTAAATTTTGAAACGAAGGGGTAAATTTTGTTTGGACACGTCCATGTTTGAAAGCTTGCAAGATAGGCTGCAAGGTGTCTTCAACCAACTCAGCCGGCGCGGTCGTTTGTCTGAAGCCGATGTTGATGCGGCGCTGCGCGAGGTTCGGCTGGCCTTGTTGGAAGCCGATGTCAACTTCAAAGTGGTCAAGGCGTTTGTTGCCCGGGTTCGAGAACGAGCTATTGGGGCGGAAGTTACCAAAACCATCACCCCCGGCCAGCAGGTTGTTAAAATTGTGCATGAAGAACTGTTGACCACGCTTGGCGAGTCGGCCCCCCTGAATTTGGGCGGCGGCTCTCCCCACCTGATCATGTTGGTGGGGTTGCAGGGGTCCGGTAAAACAACCCACGCAGCCAAGTTGGCCTTGCACCTTAGAAAATCAAAACATAGTCCCTTAATGGTGGCCGCCGACACGCGCCGCCCGGCGGCAATTGAGCAGTTGCAAGTGCTGGGCCGGGAATTGGATATTCCCGTTTACGCCGAAGACCCGTCCGTGCCGCCGCCGGAGATATGCGCCCATGCCATCAAAGCGGCTAAATCCGGCGCGCATAATATTGTTATCCTGGATACGGCCGGCCGGTTGCAAATAGACGAAGCCTTGATGCAGGAGTTGAGCCAGATCAAGGCCAAAACCCAGCCGCAGGAAATCCTGCTGGTGGCCGATGCCATGACCGGCCAGGAGGCGGTGCGGGTGGCCGAGGGTTTCCACCAGCAGGTTCAGCTCACCGGCCTCATTCTCACCAAGATTGACGGCGACGCTCGCGGCGGTGCAGCCATCTCCATTCGTGAAGTGACCGGGGTGCCCATAAAATTTCTGGGCACCGGCGAAAAGCCTAACGACCTGGAAGTTTTCCATCCCGACCGGCTGGCCTCGCGCATCCTGGGCATGGGGGATGTACTTTCGCTCATTGAGCGAGCCGAGGAAGTGATTGATGAAGATGTAGCCGAGCGAGGGGCCAAAAAACTTCTGGAAGGCAATTTTACCCTGGAAGATTTTCTGGAGCAGTTGCAGCAGGTTAAAAAACTGGGGCCGCTGAATAAGGTAATGGATATGATTCCCGGTATGGGTGAATTGACCAAGGCTATTCCTCAGGAGGATTTGGAAAATCGGCTAAAATACACCCAGGCCATTATCAACTCGATGACGATCCGGGAGCGGCGCAACGCCAAAATTTTGAACGGCAGCCGCAAAAAGCGGATCGCCAGGGGCAGTGGCACAACGGTGCAAGAGGTCAATCAGTTATTGACCCAATTTCGCCAGATGCAAAAGGTGATGCAACAATTGCGTAACCCTCGGGCGCGGCAAAATTTAATGAATATGTTGGGCGGTTTTCGTTAAAGTCGCCGGTTTCAAAATAAGTTTTTGTGTGCAAATTTAATATATTATGATATAATCAATATTCAGGAAGGAAATAACTGGACAACATTATGGTTAAAATCCGCTTACGACGTATTGGGGCCAAAAAGCAGCCAAGCTATCGGGTTGTTGTGGCCGACTCCCGCTCCCCGCGAGATGGCCGTTTCATTGAGATAGTGGGACACTACAACCCCAGAACCGAGCCGATAACGCTGAATATCCAGGAAGACCGGGTTTTGCATTGGCTATCGGTAGGGGCGCAACTGACCGACCCGGTGGAGAGGCTGTTGAAGAATTTGGGTACGCTGGACCGGTTTGCTCGCCTCAAAGAAGGCGCCGATCTGGAGTCGCTTTTGGCCGAGGCCGAGGCTGCCCATACGCAGCATGTTGAAGAAGTTAAGGCTGAGGTTGAAAAGGCGCCCAAAAAGAAGAAAGAAAAAAAGCAAGCTGAAGTAGAGGAGGAAATACCATCAGCCGAAACAGCAGCGCCAGACACAGGAGAAGATGCTGAGTTACCAGAAGAGGTAACGGAAGATGCGGAAGCCTCGTCTGAGGAGGAAACCTAAAGTTTAGGGTGCAGCACCCCATTGGGCGAGGCCCTATTGGATAAGGGGCGCGAAAAAGGACATCCCGTTATCGTCAGTTGGGAAGATTTTTGTCAAGCCTCTATGTCTGGTTCTTAATTCCTCAATCACAAACTCAAATCGCACAAGAGAAGGAGGTATCCAAATCATGTCTTCATCAATGAAAGAACTAGTCGAGTATATGGCCAAAGCTGTCGTCAACGATCCAGATGCTGTTATTGTCCGCGAGATTGAAGGCTCTAGCGCCACCATTTTTGAATTAAGCGTTACCCCTGACGATATGGGGCGGGTGATTGGTAAACAAGGGCGCGTGGCTAATGCCATGCGTACGCTTTTGCGCGTTGCCGCAGTTAAAGAGGGGAAGCGCGTTACCCTGGAGATTGTATGACCGGGCCTGGTGGTCCGTTTCAAGAAATTCATCGGAACACCAACGGAAGTTCAGGTTTATCACAACCTGAACTTCACTATTTAGCTATCGGCAAAGTGGTTCGGGCGCACGGCTTGCGGGGTGAAGTGTCTATAGCTGTTTTGACTGAGTTTCCTGAACGATTCAAGACAACGGAGTGGGTTTACCTGGGCGATCAATTTGAAGCCACGGCTTACCGTTTGGAGAGTTTCCGTTGGCATAAGCAGAATGTTTTGCTCACCCTGGCCGGTGTCACCGATAGAACCCAGGCCGAACAATTGAAAGGCCAGTTTGTGCAGGTGCCGGTTGAACAAGCTGTTCCGTTGCCTGAGGATGCCTACTATTTTTATCAACTGATTGGCCTGGACGTAGTTACAATCGCCGGTCAGCATTTAGGCATAGTGACGGATATTGTAGAAACCGGGGCTAATGATGTTTATGTAGTTGAACACGACGGCCAGGAAATATTATTGCCCGCCATTGCCGACGTGGTCAAGTCTATTGATTTGGAGACAGGGCAAATGGTGGTAGAAGTCATTGAGGGCCTGATTTGACATCAGGGCCACATTCAGTATAGTTTTATCAAGGGACGCCTGCGGGCGTTCCTTTTGATTAAGCGGGTTTTCTTGTTGCCAAACTTGTTTAGGCCCAAACCCAGTTTGGGAACAAGAAAATATGCAGGTTTGTTTTTCTATTGACAATTACCTTGTCGTCGTGGTATGCTAGCCAGAGTTTACCGATGATAAAGACGGAGAGGGAGCGGTGACAGACGATTTACGTTACTGGGTTGGTTTTAGTAAAGTGCCGGGCATTGGCCCGGCGCGTTTAAGAGGTTTATTGGATTATTACGGCCACATTGAACAAGCCTGGCAAGCCAATCCTGGCGAATTGCGAGCCATTGGCCTGGATAAGCGTTCTGTTGAGAACCTGTACCAGATCAGGAACAGCCTTGACCTTGATGCCGAATTAAAAAAACTTGAACGGTTGAACGTTTCTGTGCTCACCTGGGAGAGTCAAAATTATCCCCCCCTCTTGAAAAATATTGCCGACCCCCCGCCGGTGTTGTACGTGCGCGGTCAACTGATGCCGCAAGATGAATGGGCGCTGGCCGTAGTGGGCACGCGCCGGGCTACGGCGTATGGCCGGGAGTGTACGCGCCTGCTGGTGAGCGGCCTGGTTGAAAATGGTGTAACTGTAATCAGCGGTTTGGCTTATGGCGTTGATACCGAGGCTCACCGCACGGCTGTGCAGTGCGGGGGGCGGACGGTTGCCGTGTTAGGGTGCGGGGTTGACATTATCTATCCCACTGAAAATCGGAAATTGGGCCAGGTTATCATGCAGCAGGGGGCGATTGTTTCAGAGTATCCCTTGGGCACCAATCCGGAGAGTGGCAATTTCCCCCGACGCAATCGTATTATCAGCGGCTTGAGCCTGGGGGTGCTGATTGTGGAGGGCACCATTCAAAGTGGCGCCTGTATTACAGCCGATTATGCCCTGGAGCAGGGTCGTGAGGTTTTTGCGGTGCCCGGCACAATTTTGCGCCAGAGCAGCTCCGGCCCCAATTATTTGATTCAAAATGGGGCCAAGCCGGTGACCCAGGTGAATGACATTCTGGAAGAATTGAATCTGACGATGATTACCCATCACGCTGAAGCGCGAGCCATTATCCCGGATAATGAGGTGGAAGCTGTTTTGTTAGCCCAACTTTCCTCAGACCCCCTTCACGTTGACGAATTGGGTCAGGCCGCCGGCCTCTCCGCCCCCGAAGTGGCCAGCGCCTTGACAATGCTTGAATTGAAGGGTTTGGTCCGGCAGGTTGAGGGAATGAACTATGTGATTGCCCGCGAAAGCGGTGTGAAATACGCTATAGATTAGCCACATAGATGTGGCAACCAGAAAGGACTGGAGGAATAAAACAATGTTTGCGCTTATTTTAGCAGGAGGTGCAGGTACTCGCTTGTGGCCTCGCAGCCGGGCGTCCTCCCCCAAGCAACTATTGGCCTTGGGCGGTGATAAAACGATGATGCAGGCCACGGTCAATCGTATCTTGCCAATTGTTTCCTTTGAACATATTTTTGTGGCCACCAATCGGGAATACGGCCCGTTGATTAAAGAGCAGGTACCCGATATTCCTCCTCAAAACATTATCGAGGAACCTAGTGGCAAAAACACTGCGCCTTGCATTGGCCTGGCGGCGGTACAGATGCGCCGCCTTGATCCCCACGCCATTATGGTTTCATTGCATGCGGACCATTTTATTGTGGACGAAGAGGGATTTCGACAGGCGCTTGTGGCGGCGGCGGAAGTGGCCCGGCAGGGGTATTTGGTTACATTGGGTATTACCCCTAACAGGCCGGAAACGGGTTATGGTTATGTGCAGCGCGGCGCGGAGTTGGGGCAATATAATGATCATCTCGTCTATCGGGTGGCTCAATTCTTGGAAAAGCCCGATCTGATTACGGCGGAAAAATTTATAGCCAGTGGAGCGCATTATTGGAACAGCGGTATTTTTATTTGGCAAATCTCTACCCTATTGGAAGCGTTTGGCCAATACATGCCCAAATTCTACCGGCAGCTTGACCAAATGGAGCAAGCCCTGGCCGGTGGCGGAACCATTGACGCCGTTTGGCAAAAAATAAAGCCAAAGAGTATTGATGTGGGCATTATGGAACGCGCCGAAAAAGTGGCTGTCGTCCCCGTTGACATTGGCTGGAATGATGTGGGCAGTTGGAATGCCATCCACGAGATCAACCAGGCCGATGAAAATGGCAATGTGATTCTGAAAGCAGAACACATTGGTTTTGACACCAAAAGTACCCTCATTCAAGGCAATGGTCGGCTTGTGGCCACAATTGGCCTGGAAGATATGGTCATTGTTGATAGCGACGACGCCTTGTTGGTCTGCACCAGGGATAGGGTGCAGGACATTAAGCAAATTGTCACCTGGCTAGAGAAGAATGGCCGGACTGATTTGCTCTAAACAAAATAGCTTGTAGGAGTATATTTTTAGATGAGTTTAGAACCAGTAATTGCCTACTGCGTAAAGTGCAAAGAAAAACAGAAAATGAGTGATCCCGAAGCAGTGTATACTGCCAACGGCACACCGGGGACCAGGGGTGTATGCAGCGGTTGCGGCACTAAAATGTTCAAAATGGGTCGTACCCCGGCCCACGAGTACGTTACGCCCCCCGACCCGGCGACGCTTAAAACTAGAAAAAAGGCATCTAAAACCCCAAAACGCAAAGGGAAGTTGGTGATTGTGGAATCGCCGGCCAAGGCCCGTACGATTGGCAAGTTCTTGGGCAAGGGGTATACGGTCAAAGCCTCGGTAGGGCATGTGCGTGATTTGTTGCGTTCGCAGTTATCGGTTGATGTGGAGAACGGTTTTACGCCCAAGTATCGCGTGCCCAATGAAAAGCGACCGGTAGTGAAGGAGTTAAAAAACGCCGCAGCCACGGCCGAAGAAATATACCTGGCCACAGACCCCGACCGCGAGGGTGAGGCTATTGCCTGGCATTTGATTGAAGCGGCTGACATTGAGGAAGAAAGAGCCAGGCGCGTTGTTTTTCACGAAATCACCAAAGAGGCGGTGGCCGAGGCGTTTGCCCATCCCCGGGGGATTGACATGAAGCGGGTTGACGCCCAGCAGGCCCGCCGCATTCTGGACCGATTGGTGGGCTATCAAATCAGCCCTCTATTGTGGCGCAAAGTACGCAGTCGCACCAGCGCCGGCCGGGTGCAAAGTGTGGCCCTGCGTTTGATTGTTGAGCGAGAGCAAGAAATTGCCGATTTCAACCCGGAGGAGTACTGGTCGCTTGAAGCAGATTTGGCCAAAACGAAAAAAGAAGCCCCGACAGCCACCCTGGCCGAAAGGCAATTTCGGGCCAAACTTACCCGTGTCCAGGGTGAAAAAATCGAACTAAAGAGCCAAGCCCAAACCCAGGCCATAGTGGACGAGCTAGAGAAGTCAATCTACGTGGTGGAAGAGGTCAAAAGAGGCGAGCGCCGCCGCCGCCCCGCTGCACCCTTTACCACCAGCACCCTGCAACAAGAAGCCTCCCGGCGACTGGGTTTTGGTACGCGCAAAACCATGCGTTTGGCCCAGCAGCTTTACGAGGGCATCGAGCTGGACAGCGAAGGCACTGTTGGCCTGATTACGTATATGAGAACCGACAGCGCCAATGTTTCTCAACAGGCCCAAAACGAGGCGCGGGATTTTATAGGCGAGCGGTACGGTCAAGATATGTTGCCCCCTGAACCGCCGGTTTATAAAACCAAGAGCAAGAGCGCACAGGAAGCGCACGAGGCTATTCGGCCAACCAGTGTTTGGCGCGAGCCGGATAAAGTAAAAGCCTACCTCAGCCGGGACCAGGCCCGGCTTTATACGCTTATCTGGCAACGTTTTGTCGCCAGCCAGATGGCCCATGCCATTTATGATACTATATCGGTGGCAGTGGCGGCCGGGCCTGAGCCGGTGGCGGATGGTCCATGGCCCTATCGCCTGCGGGCCAGCGGCTCAAGGCTGCGTTTCCGGGGCTTTTTAACGGTGTACGAGGAAACCCGTGATGAGGACGAGGCCCCTGATGCCAGTGAAGGGGTGGTGCTGCCTGAGCTGGCGGAGGGTGAGGCCCTTGATTTGCTCCAACTCATCCCGGAACAACACTTTACCCTGCCCCCGCCCCGTTATACCGAGGCCAGCCTGGTCAAAGCACTGGAAGAGTATGGGATTGGCCGGCCCAGCACCTACGCCCCCATTATTTCAACCATTCAGCAGCGGGGATATGTGGAGAATTTTGAGAAACGGCTTTACCCAACCGAATTGGGCGAGATTGTCAACGATTTGCTGGTGGAATATTTTCCCGATATTATCAATGTGCAGTTTACCTCGCAGATGGAGGATGACCTGGACCGAATTGCCCGGGGCGAATTGGCCTGGACACCTGTCTTGAGCGAATTTTACGGCCCCTTTGCCAAAGATGTGGCCCACGCCGAGGAAAATATGCCCGAAGTGGACATTGCCGACCAGCCCACCGGCGAACTTTGCGAAAAGTGCGGCCATCCAATGGTGCTGAAATTTGGCCGCTATGGCAAGTTTGAGGCTTGTTCAAACTTCCCGGAGTGCCGCAATGCCAGGCCGCATCTGGTCAAGTTGGGTATAACTTGCCCCAATGATGGCGGTGAGTTGGTTGAACGTCGTACCAAAAAGGGTCGCGTTTTTTATGGCTGCGCCAATTACCCTGAATGCGAATGGAGTAGTTGGAAACGTCCGCTGCCCACGCCGTGTCCCAATTGCCAGGGGATGTTAGTGCAGAAGAATCGGAATTGGGCCCAATGTTTGAATTGTGAAGAGCAATTTGAATTAAATCAGTTACCGGAATCAACTGAAAATGAAGCGATCGTAAAACCTGAACTGACGGCAGCTTAGCATTAAGAGGCGTGAAAGGATGATCCATGTCACGCTTACCCTTTTTTACTTCTGTTTTGATAAAGTGAATTTTTGCATGCCTGTTTGGGGTGAAATGAAAGGGTCTATTTCACCCCTTTTTTGTTTGATGCTTGGGAATCTCTCTAACAGAATTCTATTATTTGTGTGATACAATCCAAATGGGAGACTGCCTATGGAATATAAAGATTATTACCAGATTTTAGGTGTGAATAAGAACGCCAGTGAAAAAGATATAAAATCTGCTTTCCGCAAGTTAGCCCGCAAACATCACCCAGATATGAACCCGGATGACCCGCAGGCTGAAGCGCGTTTTAAAGAAATCAATGAGGCCTATGAGGTGTTGGGCGACCCGGAAAAACGAGCCAAGTATGACCAGTTGGGGGCAGACTGGCATCGTTGGCAGCAGGCTGGTGGAAATTCCCAGGACTTCAATTGGGGGCAGTGGGCTACGGGGCCGGCCGGCCAGCGAGTGAATGTGCGTTATGCTAATATGCAGGATTTAGAAGACCTGTTTGGCGGCGGCAATCCCTTTTCAGATTTTTTTACTTCCATTTTTGGCGGGATGGGCAGCGATCCACGCGGGAGTGGTTTTGATTATCGTCCCCAGCCACGGCGCGGCCAGGATTTGGAGCAGGAAGTTGAAATCACATTGGCCGAAGCCTATCATGGCACTACCCGCTTATTGACCAAGGATGGCCGTCGTTTGCAGGTGAAAATTCCGGCCGGAGCCAAAACCGGCACCCGGGTGCGCATGCGCGGCGAAGGTGGCGGTAGTCGTAGTGGGGGCCAGACGGGAGACCTATATTTACGGGTCAAAGTAGCTCCCGATCCTCGTTTTGAGCGCAAGGGAGATGAACTCCACACGACTGTTCCGGTAGACCTATATACCGCTGTTTTGGGCGGCGAGACGCGCGTGCCAACCTTATCCGGCGAAGTCAACTTAAAAATTCCGGCCGGCTCGCAGAATGGACAGACGTTCCGCTTGCGGGGGAGAGGCATGCCCAAATTGAACAAGAAAGACCAGCATGGCGACCTGTATGCCAGGCTCGATGTCCGCCTGCCGACCAAACTCACCGCCGAGCAGCGGAAGCAATTTGAAACGTTGCGGAAACTGGGATAATTCAAATCAAGCGCATCGGTTTTACTCAAGATCAAACGTGGGAGTAGTCAATATTAAGGTGGCGGTTGGCGTTGGGGTGAGAGAGAAGATGGGTGTGGCCGTAGCAGTTGGCGTTGGCGTTGAGGTGGTTGGTATTGGCAGGGTGAGGAGAGGCTCTGAAGCCACTGCTGGGGCAGGGAAAGGCAGGCCGGGGCAGGTTGGGATGTGGGTGTGGTAGGTAACTGGGATGAACAGGTCAATTTCCTGTTGGGTCAGGTTGCGATTGGCAATGCGGCAGGCCCGCTCCTGCCACGAAGTCAGATTGACGTCCCACAAGATCACGGTATGATCCCAACTGCCCGAAGCCAATAAATTTCCCGCGGGGTTAAAAGCAATGCTATTGACAAAATCAATGTGGCCGGTCAGCGGCTCGCCCAGCCGTCGCCGGGTTTCCGCATCCCACAGAATGATGGTGCGGTCAAAACTGCCCGAAGCCAGAGTTTGACCATCTGGGCTAAAGGCTACGCTGTTGACAAAATTGCTGTGCGTTTTGAGTGGGGCGCCCAGGGGTTGGGGATGGTTGTAGTCTGACATATTCCACACCATGATGGTGCGATCCTCACTGCCGGAAGCCAGAAGTTTGCCATCGGCGCTAAAAGCCAGACTCCTGATGGGGGTTGTGTGGCCGGTCAGTGGTTGGCCCAATGGGTGAGGATTATTGGGGTCCGACATGTTCCACAATATAATAGTGCTGCTCTGACCCCCGGCAGCCAGAGTTTGACCACCGGAACTGAAAACGACGCTGTTCACAAAACCTGTCTCCGCACTCAGCGGATCACCCAGCACATCAGGCTGGTTGGGGTCCGATACGTGCCACAATATGATTGTTCCGTCATCACTGGCCGAGGCCAAGATTGTGCCAGGGGGGTTAAAAACAACGCTCAACACACTGCCGTTAGGTCCGGTCAGGGGGTGGCCCAACGGTTGGGGATGGAGGCGGTCTGACACATCCCACAAAATAATGGTGCGGTCAAAACTGCCTGAGGCTAAAGTTTGCCCGTTGGGGCTGAAAGCCACGCTGTTTACAGATTCAGTGTGACCGGCTAGCGGCTGGCCAATCTGTTGCCCCGGTGATGATTCATTGTCCATGTCCCACAAAATAATGGTTTTATCCAGCCCTGCCGAGGCCAGGGTCTTTCCGTCCGGGCTGAAGGCCACGCTAAACACCCGATTGGTGTGACCCTGCAAAACTTGCCCCAATCGTTGCCGCATATCCTCCCGCCGGTTGGCCAGATCCCACAGGATGATGTTGGTGTCTATCCCGCTCGAGGCCAGGGTCTTTCCATCTGGGCTAAAGGCCACGCTCCACACCTGGCCGAGGTGGCCCTGAAAAGGACTGCCCAACAGTTGGGGATTATTTGGATTGCCGACATCCCACAAAATGACCGAGCCGTCGAAGCTGGCTGAGGCCAGGAGATGGCCCTCTGATGTATCCGGGCTGAAGGCCAGGCCCCATACCCAGTCGGTATGGTCAACTAAATCTCGCCCCCGTCGTTCCCCGGTGGCTGCATCCCACAGATAAAGTTCGCCCTGCAAACAACGCTCCGGGTCTTGTGGGTCGGGTTGGCGGCAGCTACCCGAGGCCAGCGTGGTTTCATCCGGGCTGAAGGCCAGGCTGAGAACCGGATAGGTGTGTCCGGTCAAGGGCGGGCGTGATTGAGGATTGGCCGGATCGGATACATCCCACAGGATGATGGTGCGCTCAAAACCGCCCGAAGCCAGCATCTGACCATCCGGGCTGAAGGCCAGGCTGTACACCGAGCGGTAGTGTCCTTGCAGCGGTTCACCTATTTGTTGTGGATTGTTAGGGGCGGACACGTCCCATAAAATCACCGCGCCATCCAGGCTGCCTGAAGCCAAAATGTTTCCCGTAGCATTAAAAGCAATATTCCAAATTTGATCGGTGTGACTCATGAGCGGCTCGCTCAATTGCTGTGGATTGTGGGGGTCGGATACGTCCCACAAAATGATGGTGTGGTCATCGCTGCCGGAGGCCAGGGTGCGGCCGTCTGGGCTGAAGGCGATACTGCGTACCTTGTCGGTGTGACCGGTGAGCGAAGGGCCGAGGGGTTGGGGGGCATTGCGATCTGACACATCCCACAGGATGATGGTGCGGTCGTCGCTGCCGGAGGCCAGGATGTGACCATTGGGGCTAAACGCGACACTTTGCACGCCATTGGTGTGCTTGCGCAGGATGGTGATGAGTTCCGGGTTTGACTCTAAACCTTGCAGCAAACTGCTCCTGGCCTCCACGGTGTCGGCGATGCGGTTGGCTTCCAGACTCAACAATAGGGCCAGGTCGTACTGATTCTCTTGCAGGTTGAGCGATTGTAGCGCCAATTGCCGCGAGGTTGACTGGCGAGCAATCTGGTCGGCCCGTTCGCGCTCGGCTTCGGCGGTGGCTTCCGCGGCTTCGGCGGTGGCGCGGGCGATGGCTTCCTGGGTAGCTCCGGCCTCGGCGGTGCTGCGAGCCACGGCTTCCTGGGTGGCCTGGGCCTGGGCCGTGGACCGGTTGGCCTCGGCGGTTTGTTCGGCCTGAATGGCCCGGGTTGCCCCGGCTTCGGCAGTGGCTTGTTCTCGTTCGGCCGCATCCTCGGCATCTTTGGCTCGCTCGGCTTCATGTTCGGCGGTGCTGCGAGCGTAAGCAGCCTGGGTGGCCTGGGCCTGGGCGGTGGCTTCGGCATTGAGCGAACGGGTCGACTCGGCCTGGGCCGTAGCCCGGGCGATGGCTTCCTGAGTGGCCTGGAACTCGGCCGTGCTCTGTGCAGCCACAGCATCTTGCCGGGCAAGGCCTTCTTGAATGGCTCCGGCTTCAGCCGTATTTCGGGCTTGGGCTTCTAAGGTAGCTTGAATCTGGGCTGTGTTTTGCGCGGCTACGGCCTCTCCACGGGCCAGGGCTTCCTGAACTGCCCCGGCTTCGGCGGTGCCACGGGCATACGCGGCCTGGGTGGCCTGGGCCTGGGCGGTGGACTGGGCGGCTACGGCCTGGCCCCGGGCCATTGATTCCTGAGTGGCCCCAGTCTCGGCGGTGTGCCGGGCATACGCGGCCAGGGTGGCCCGGTTGTGAGCGTTGGCTTCAGCGGTTTGGGCTGTTTGGTTTTTGTTTTGGGCCTGGATACCAAAGCCAACGGCCAGAACCACGGCGAAGGCGGTTAGAAGCCAAGCCCCACCCAACCACAGCGCGCGACGGCGTAGTTGGGCGGCGGAGCGGGTTTGTTCCTCGGCTCGCTGGCGTTCTGTGGCGGCGCGTCGTTGCTGTTCTTCGGCTCGTTGACGTTCGGCTTCGGCGCGTTCTCGTTCAGCCTCGGCGCGTCGCTGCTGTTCTTCGGCCAGGGCGCGTAAACGGGCCAGTTCGCGTGGGTCGGCCACTTGCTGGCGCTGCTCAATTTCTTCCACCCACTCCACGTTAAATACGGTTGCGTAAATACGATTGCGCACCTGTAAGGTATTTGTCCCTGGCGTGCGGCGCACAATGCCGGATAGTTTCAGGTGAGACATAATAGGCGACTGTTCTTCGTCGGGTACGGGATACAGACCCTGCCGGATAGCCCGGTACGCGCTCAACACCCCGGCCAGGTCGGGGGCGCGTTTGGTCAGCATATCGCGCACAAATTGTAGATTGTGATCCTGCTCGCTCATTTCGCCTAAAAATGTTTTGGCCACAATCTGATCTACTTCGGCTTCAGTCCAGTCGCGGCGGCGCTGGGTGGCGATGACCTGGCAGAGACGTTGGGTTAAAAAGGGATGGCCGTTGGTCCACTTGAAGGCCCAACTCAGAACTTGCAGGGCCAGGCCACGGGGCAGCCCGAATCCCTCGGCAAAAGGGCGGGCTTCTTTGAAGGTGAAATCGGTAATATCAACCTGTTGGCCGATGTTGAAGGGGGTGCGTTTGGGGTCGTCAATCAGATCGCTGGGGGTGGCTACGCCAATGAGGACAAAAGAGAGCCGGTGAAATTCGGGTATCCGGGCGCGGGCGTTGTAGAGAAAACGGATGGCGGCAAAAAAGTCATCGGTGAAATCCAGGCTGAGGGTGCTGTCAATCTCGTCAATCAGAACGACTATCGGCCCGGTAATCTCGGCCAGCAGCACTTCCCGGAAAAATAGGGTCAGTCGCTGGGCGACGCCCAGGTGAGCGTGTTCTTGCCACCAACTAACCACGTCGGTGTTCAGCATGAGGGTGTCTTCGATGGTGGTCAACAGACCCAGGTACCAGGCCTCGGCGGTGAGCTGCACGCCCAGTTGGTTGAGGTCAATAATGATGGAGGTGATACCCTCGGCTGCCAACTGTTCGGCGGCGCGAACCATGAGGCTGGATTTGCCCATCTGGCGCGAACTGAGGACGTAGGCAAACTCCCCAGCCCGACAAAGGTTCAACAAATCCTCGTCAGCCTGCCGGGGAATGTACAGGCCGCTGCCCGCCTGCACCGTGCCGCCGACGGTGTAAATATTCTGCCCAACGGCCGGCATAGCCGATCCGGTTGCCGGGTCAGCCTGGTTAACTGCGTTGCCTATCATTCGAGTCGCTCCCGAAAGTAGTTGGCGTACAGTTGGCAGCGCGGCAGCACTGCGCCGCCTCCCGCCGGACGACGCACCAACCCTGCGCCGCGCAGGCGGAAGAAAACGCGCTCGTCGGGGCAGGTGTTATGGTGGATAACCTGGCGCAGCCCCTCGACCAATTCCGGCTGGCCGTGCAGGCGGAAGGAGTGATGGCGCAGGTGGTCGCCAAAGGGGCCGTTGTCGTCGGTGGCGCGGCTGAAGAGTTCGTCTATGGTGAGGCGTTTGTTGGCCACCATATAGAGCGCCCGGCGCACCAGGTAGGGATGCCCGCCCAACAGGGCCATCAGTTGTTCTTCTTCGGCTGGCCCCAGGGGAGCGCCGTGCCGCCGGTTGAGGTCGGCCACCTGTTCTGGGGTGAAGTCGGGGAGTTCGATGATTTCGCCCACGTTGAAGGGGGACTGGTTGAGATTTTCGATAAGTTGGTAAGGCTCGGTGGAAGTGACCAGGGCCAGGTTGAGCCGTTGCCAGATTGAGCCAGCCCGGCGGCTGTTGTGCCAACTGCGCAGCATGCCAAAGAAATCGGAACGAAAATCGGTATCGAAGACGCTGTCTACTTCGTCCATAGCCAGCAACACCGGATCGTCAATGGCTTTGAGGAGATGACGACCCATGTAGCGAGTACAACGCTGGCTATTGCCCAAGGGCTGCTGCCAAAAATCGGCCACCCGGTCTTCAACCTCCAACTCGTCGCTTAACCAGACGCAGAATTGGCGAAAAAAGGTATCGGCGTTAACCAGGGCCGATTGGTCGAACAATTGAAAATCCAGAAAGGCGACTTGCTTGCCTTTGTTGGCCGCAGCCTCAATGATGCGCATCAGCAGGGAACTTTTGCCCATTTGACGGGGAGCTTTGATGGTGATGGTCACGCCCTGCCGTTCGATGGCCTCCAGGGCGATGCGGTCGCCAAGACGTTCTATGTAAAGTTTGGATTGAGGGTCTATAGTGCCTTCAGGCATTTCCAGACGGATTGGTTGGGCGGACGGCGGCGGCGTGGCCAGGGTTGAAGGGGGGGTAATCTCAAGCAGGGCCGACTTGGCCTGATCACCAATAGGTAATTGACCGCCGGAGATAGCTCGCGAGAGTTCCTCGATCAGCCGGGGGGTGTCTTCCGGTCCCTGCCAGAAGGCCCAATTGAGGGGGTCCAGGTAGGCGCTGAGAGGGTATTGAAATGGTTTGCGGTAGGCCAGGCGCACCGGCAGGATGATCGGTCGGCCGCCATGCTGTTGGGCCAGGTGATTGGCTTTGGCAATTTCGGCCTCAATCATCTCGCTGTGAATAGATTGGGCTGAGAGGATGGCAATGAGAAAATCGGCCTGGCGGAGTTCGGCTTCAATGCGTTCGGCCCACCGTTCGCCGACCAGCATGGTCTGGTCAATGAATACGTTGTGCTTTTGGTTGAACGCTTGAAGAATTTGGCTGGCGATGGCTTCATCGGGGTCAACATTGCGCTTGTAGCTGATAAAAATGGATACCCGTTTTGTTTTTCGGGCGGGAAAGGTGCCGGTGCTTGCCCGGGCGTGGGCCTCGACCACTGTCGGCGAAAGGGGAGCGGTGTCGGGTTTTTCAGCCTGACCTTTGGCCAGGGTTACGGCGGCATCAAGCGCTTCGGCCATTTCTCCGGCGCTCTGGAAACGGTCGGCCGGATTTTTGTTCAAGGCTTTGAGAATAACGTTCTCTACGACCTTGGGCAGGTCGGGATTAAGTTCGCTGGGGTAGGGTGGGGTTTCTGTGACGTGCTTGAGCACAACGGCAAAGGGAGTATCTCCTTCAAAAAGCACGTGGCCGGTGGCCAGCTCGTAGAGAATGGCGCCTAGGGAGTAGATGTCGCTGCGTTCGTCAACCTGCTGGCCCTGCGCCTGCTCCGGCGACATATAGACCGGCGTACCGACAACGGCGCCGGTGATGGTGTAGCGGGTGGCGCCCATAATGCGGGCGATGCCAAAATCGGTCAGCACCACTTGGTCGTCGGCGGTAAACATGATGTTGGCCGGTTTCAAATCGCGGTGGATCATGCCCCGGCTGTGGGCGTAGTCAATGGCGCTGGCCAGGGCGTTAAAGATGCGGGCGATTTCATTCAGACTGAAGCGTTGGCCCTGGGCTTTACGCTGGCGCAATTCGGCCTCCAGGGTGGGACCTTCGATGAATTCCATCACCATGTAGTAGGTATCGTCTGCCGCAAAAAAGTCGTGTACTTGCACAATGTTGGGATGGCGCAGACTGGCTACGGCGGTGGCTTCTTGCTGGAAACGTTCGATGAAACCGGCCAGGTCGGTCAGGTGGCTATGCACGGCCTTAATAGCTACGTAACGATTCAGGCCGGTCTGGTAGGCTTTGTGGACATCGGCCATACCGCCTCGCCCCAGCCGCTCAATCAAACGATATTGGCCCAGATGTTGGCTGGCCGGTTGGGGGTCATCATAATAGGGTTGAAGCGCTTCATACTTGGCCGGGTTTTGTTTTTGCGCCCAGGCCAGCAGCAGATCGAACTGGCCGGTTTGGCGGGCGTGTTCAAAAAGCTGGTGAATGATCTCGTCTTTACTGGCCTGGGGGGGAAGTTGGTGATGTACCGGCCGAAATTCAGGGATATGCAGGCAGACATCGCGCAGGGCGGTAGCGGTAAAACCCTGGACCAAGAGGGTATAGATTTTGCGTAAATGATAGCGTCTTCTCATAGGGTATCCCTAAAATAAAAACGGCTTCCGATGTTCTGGCAGGAAGCAGTTTTTTAACATGATAGACGCCTTGAGCGCTGATAGGGATCGGATTATTGGTGTTAAATGACAACTGTCCCGCGCCGGAACATCTTTTTAACATTATAGCACAAAATGGGGCAAAATGGGCGGATTTAGTACTTATTCCTTAAGTCTGGCCAGGATGCTGGGGCAAGGGGCTAATCTTCCTCTGAATATGTGTCGCTGGCGATGATGATGGGTTGATTGGGCACGGCCTGGTAGTAGGCATAAAAATCTGCAATCTCCGGCCCCTCGTGCTGGCGCAGATTTTCGGCCCAGCGATAGCTGATGGATTGGTATAGGAGTTTCACGGTGATGGTCAATGGTCTTTGAATTGGTTGGACTTGGATGACGTACTGGATGTTATCTCCGCCACCCAGAAAATCTCTATCGGCCGCCGCCTGGCCCTGGACGGCAAAGTCAGGAGCAGCGGTATTTGGGTCAAAGCCTAGCGGCAGCAGCCGGTTATCTTTCACGTAGGCTGTGCCTCGCATTAAGGTTGTGGTCAACTCATTGTTTGGGTTTACCATAATTGTTTCGTAAATTTGGACCTGTTCCGGGGTTTCAATAGTATGATAGTGGGGTTCGTAACGGGCCGGGTTGGCGTCGTTGTTATTGCCGTTGACCGAGCCATCAGGGTTGACCTGCCCGGATTCAAAAATAATCTGCCCCTGGGCATCTTGCGCTACCAGGTGTAACCACGCGCGTCGAGCCGGGTAGCCGGTGGGAAATTTGTGACCGGCCAGATTCTTGATTGCTACGTGAACGGTCAGGGATGTTCCTTCTTGGAGAAACTGCATAATTTTGACGGTGGCCGTGCGCTGCTGCAATTGGTCAAGCGTACGCTCAATTGTCGCGTCAAAGTGTTCATTGGAGGCCGTCACCTGGAGGTCTTTACCAAATGTTTTCAAGATTTCGCCCATGTACACATTTCCGCCGACAAAGGTATGTTTAGAGAAGGGGCTGCGCGGTTTGCCGCCGGTGATAGAGAGTTGAACGCCGCCCTGGGCGTGGGGCATGTGGCAGCCCTGACAACTGGTGGTTTCGGCGTAATCACTGTGCCGCCATTCCAGGTAGGGGGTTTGTTCTGGGAATTCACCCACAATCTGGCCTGACTCGTCAATAGTAGGGGTGTATAGGGTGTGGCAAGTGGCGCATAGTTCGGCTTGCCGGATATGCAGGCTTTGTTTGGGCGCAAAGCCTGAGCCGCCTTTCATAACATCGGCCTGGGCTTTTCCGATGGGATATGGGCCAAAAAGGTCTCGTTCACCCGGCGGTTTTTCAGCATCTATCACAAAGCTACCACTAAAGCTATGGGCCTGGCCCAAACCTTCCTGAAGAATTTGATGGCATACCGTACACGAAACGCCATCTTGCGCCAGAACGTAAAATTCGTTTTGGGGGTCAAGGAAACCCTCGTCCAATATTTTTCCCTCTTGACCGGCTACGGTTTTGGTGAAACGAGCCATGGGGGTATGGCAGGTGGCGCATTTGTCTTCAATGGCGGCGCGATAGGCGGGCGTATTGAGTATTTCTCGACGCACGGTGGCCTGCCAGTAGGGATCACGCGAGGCGTTGGCCATCATGGTTGAGCGCCAATAAGTGGCGTTGGAAACGTCATTTCCGGCCTCGTCTACCATGTTGACGTGGCAGATGGCGCACTGGCCAGAGGTGGAAAAATAGCGGCTTTGGGCCACGGGCAATGTGGGGCCGGTTGTTGTTTTACTTTCTGCGGATGGGGTATCATCGCCGGCTGGGGAAAATTCTGTAAAATTAGCCATACAAGCCGCTAACAGGGTCAAGCTGACCAGGGGGATAGCAAGCCAGGTTTTATTCAAAATCAACCTCCCAACAGACGGATTAGAGAATTTGGGAACGGTTCAGTTATTGCTTCCAGCTTCATAGCGAAGCCGGGCAGGGTTGGCTTCCAGGCCGTAATCAACATAGTTGGGATTGACCTGGACAATGCCGACGGTCCACAAGTATATCCCATTCCGACCTGAGACTCCCGTGGCATAACGGATATTTGATACGGTCAGGCGGTATCGGTTTTCGCCAATTTTATCCAGATCTACCCATTCTTGATTATCTCGCACGGCATCATGAACGCCTGCCCGGAATTCTCCGGGCTGCCAAACGCTCACTTCAAAACCAAATCTGGGTGCCAGCGGATCGCCGACCCATTCCCATTCAAAAACAGTCAATCCGTATGTCGGCAAATCCAGAGATAAGGGGTGGTGTAGGGTCAACACCCCCCGGGGTAGATTGGGAGCGGAAGGGGGGGGGGTGATAAAAGTAACCACCGGCGGTACCGGCGTGCTGGTGGGGGTGGTGGTCAGGATTGAGGTGGGAGTTAGCGTAGGCGGCCCCAGGCGGCGGGTGGGCGTGGGAGTGGCCGGGGTGGTCCGGATGAAGATGACGTTTAGAGTAGGAGTGGCCGTGGGTGAGCTTGGGATAGAGGGAGGGGTGCGGGATGTGGTTCCGGCGGCGTTAGTTGCGGCGGCATTGGCTGTGGCGGTTGCGTTGGCCCTGGCTATCGCCGTGGTAAGAGCATTGGCCGTAGCAGTTGCAGCGGCGTTGGTTGTAGCCATGATGGCGGCGTTGGCTGTCGCCGTTGTGTTGGCCTTGACTATGGCCGTGGCAACGGCATTGGCTGTAGCGATTGCCTGAGCCTCGGCTATGACAGTGGCAGCGGCGTTGGTTGTAGCCATGATGGCGGCATTGGCTGTCGCTGTTGCCTGAGCCTCGACTATAGCAGCGTTGGCTATTGCCGTAGCCCCGGCATTGGCTGTGGCGGTTGCGTTGGCCTTGACTATGGCCGTGGCGACGGCATTGGCTGTAGCCATGATGGCGGCATTGGCTGTGGCGGTTGCTTGAGCTTGGTTTGTAGCGGCTATGGCGGTGTTGGCTGTTGTCTGGGCCTCGTTTGTAATGGTTGCGGCGGCATTGGCTGTCGTTGTTGTCATAGCGTTGGCGGTTGCTTGAGCCTGCTTTGTAGCGGTTGCAACGGCGTTGGCTGTGGCGGTTGCCGCAGTACTGGCCGTGCCCATATTGGGTCCGATGGGGGGGGGCAAGGGGGTAGATGTAGCCGTGGGAATGGGGGTGGGGGTAAGGGTTGAACTGCCAGCAGCAAGGGAAAAAGTGGAAATTGGCTGGCAACCTCCGGCAGCCCAGAGTAAAACCATGATCATCATGCCAATAATGGTCAAAGCGGTCAGCGCTCCCCAGATTGACCAGAGAATGGCACGAAGCCAGGGGGGCAGTAATTTTTGGCGTAAGGAGAGGCTATCCTCATTTTCAGACGAGGAAGTGGAAGAAGGAGAGACGATTTGATCTTTGTGTTTCATTCAAGCCGCCTTGTAGGAAATGTTTGCCAGTCCACATACCCGTTTTAACAATTGACAAATGTAGTATAAGGTGTTGTCGGATAGGAGTCAAGAGGATTATCAGCTTTAATGAAATAGGGCCAAATTCATTTCTTCAATTTGACAATCATTTTGAAATGTAGTATTGTGCGTATCGTATATCATATATGATATATGATAACGATAGTAATGAACACGCAAACATTGCTCAAATCCTATCTCACCAAAGAAGAATATGTCTATAACACCTTACGCGCCGCGATCATGGGTTGTGAGTTGAAGCCCGGCGAAAAACTGGTCATAGATAACCTCAGCGCCGAGTTGGGCGTTAGCCCCATCCCGGTCCGGGCCGCTTTACAGCGACTTCAGGCCGAAGGACTGGTTGAAATTACGCCCCACACCGGCGCAGTGGTTTCAAAAATATCCCCTGATTTGATCAGAGAAATATTCATGCTGCTTGAAGTTCTGGAAGCAATGGCCTTCAGGGTGCTGGTAGATAAAGCTGATTTGGATGATATTGTTCATTTGCGGCAGCTTGTTGAGGCAATGGAGGTCGCTTTTCAGGCAGACGATGTTAGCCGGTGGTCGGACTTGAATATGGAGTTTCACCGGGCTGTGGCGCAAATTACGCAGATGAAGATGCTCATCGAATTCACGGGCAGGGTGTGGGATAGCTGGAATCGCCTGCGGCATTGTTATTTGAAACCGATTGTTTCGGCGCGGATGCCGCAGTCTCAAGCTGAGCATCAGCAGATGATCGCCCTTTTGGAGCGTCGTGATGTTGAGGAATTGGCTGCGCTGGCGGTCAAGCACAATCGTCAGGCCAGAGAAACTTATCAGCAATTACTGCAAAATCAAAATAATGCCAATTAACGAAACAGCAAGCCAAGGAGACAGCGATTAAACGGCTCTCCGGCAATAATGATTGATAATTCACATTTTCCGAGGAGATACTGGTGACAAACAACACCACCCTGGTCAAAAAGTGTCAAATAACAATGGACTTTGCGGCCAAACAATTGCGCCACTTAATTGAAACCTATCCCGATTTTTTCCCTATGTATACCATCAACGGCAAATGGAAACACGAAGGCGAAGCCTGGACCAACTGGTGCGAGGGCTTTTTGGGCGGCCAGTTGTGGTTGCTCTATCAATATACTCAGGATGCCTATTGGCGCGAAAAAGCCGAACACTACTCTCGCCTTATCGAACATCGTAAAACTGATCGTAATGTGCACGACCTGGGTTTCCTCTTTTTATCCACCTGGAAGCGTTGGTTTGATCTGACCGGCGATAAAGCCATGGGGCAGGTAGTCATTGAGGCCGGGCAAACGTTGGCCCTGCGGTTCAAGGAGAGGGGACAATATCTACGTTCCTTTGTGGCCGATGATAGTTTGTTCATTGACATTATGATGAACGTGCCCATCATTTACTACGCGGCCCGGCAAACCGGCGATGAGAATTTGTGGCGGGTGGCCAACCAGCATAGCCTGACCACTCGCCGCTATCTGGTGCGGGGCGACGGCAGCGCCTCTCACGAAGGGATTTTTGACCTGGAAACCGGCGAGTTTTTGCGCCAGAGCACTCACCAGGGTTGGCGAGATGACTCGTCCTGGGCGCGGGGTTTGGCCTGGGCCTTGTATGGTTTTGGCGCGGTTTACACCTACACCCAAGACGCGCGTTTTTTGCGCACCGCCGAAACCTGCGCCAATTTCTACATCGAGCGCACCCCCGCCCATGGCGTTCCCCCCAACGATTGGGAAGAACCCGACCCCACCTGGCCCTACGAAAGTTCTGCTGCGGCCATTGTCGCCAGCGGCCTCTTCAACCTGGCCAAAATTACGGGCGACCCCCTGCGGGCTCGTTTTTACCAGGAATATGCTCTGAGAATTGTGGACACCCTGACCTCCCCAGAATTTTTGGCGGTTGACACCCCGGGCTGGGAAGGCATTCTCAAACACGGCATGTACCACCAGCGCAAAAGTCTGGGTGTGGACGAAAGCGTGATGTGGGGCGAATACTTCTTCCTGGAAGCCGTGAGTAAGGTATTGGGTTATGAATAATCAGGTAGCGTTAGTGACTGGCGCCGGTCGAGGTATTGGGCGAGGGATTGCGGTAGCTCTGGCTGAGAGAGGTTGGACGGTGGTGGTCAATTATCGGGGAAATGCCCAGGCTGCGACAGAAACAGTCCGGTTAATAGAACAGACCGGGGGCCGAGGGGTGGCCGTCCAGGCCAACATTGCTGAAACTACTGAGCGCCAGCGCTTAGTCAATGAGGTTGTGCAAGCGTTTGCTCGGCTTGATTTGCTGGTCAACAATGCCGGGATGGCTCCTCGCCAACGACTGGACATTTTGGAAACCAGTGAAACCAGTTATGATGAAGTGATGACGGTCAATCTCAAAGGCCCATTTTTTTTGACCCAACAGATTGCCCAATTGATGATTGACCAGCTTCAAGCCGGCATCATTGACCAACCCAAAATTGTCAATATCAGCTCCATCAGCGCCTACACCAGCAGCCCCAACCGGGGCGAGTATTGTCTCTCCAAAGCCGGAATATCCATGCTCACGGCGCTTTTTGCGGACCGCTTGGCCGAATTTGGCATTAATGTTTACGAGATTCGACCCGGCATTATTGAAACCGATATGACCAGCGGCGTTAAAGAAAAATACGATGATTTGATTGGCGGGGGTCTGACCCCCATCCGTCGCTGGGGCCGGCCGGATGATATTGGCCGGGCCGTGGTAGCCATTGCCGAGGGTTATTTGCCGTTTTCCACGGGCGAGGTGATTAACGTGGATGGCGGTTTTCACTTACACAGACTATAGGAGGCAAACACAATGAAAAAAATAGTTACTTTTGGTGAAGTTATGTTACGGCTGTCGCCGCCGGGATTTCAGCGTTTTTCCCAGGCGCGGAGTTTTGATGTGATATACGGCGGCGGTGAGGCCAATGTGGCCGCCTCGCTGGCCAATTATGGGTTGCCGGTGGAGTTTGTCACCCGGCTGCCGACCAACGATATTGGCGAGGCCTGTCTGAGTTTTCTGCGGCAGTATGGCATCGGCACGCAGCACATTGTGCGCGGCGGCGAACGGCTGGGCATTTACTTTTTGGAGATGGGCGCGGTGCAGCGCGGCAGCAAAGTGGTATACGACCGGGCCAATTCCGCTATGGCAACCATCGAAACGGGCATGATTGACTGGCAAACCGTATTTGCCGACGCCGATTGGTTTCATTGGACCGGCATTACCCCGGCCATTTCGGCGGGCACGGCGGCGGTGTGCCTGGAAGCGGCGCAGACGGCCAAAGCGATGGGCCTTACCATATCGTGCGATCTGAACTACCGTAAAAAGCTGTGGCAATGGGGCAAAACTGCCGGTGAAGTAATGCCGGAGTTGGTGAGTTATTGCGACGTAGCCATCGGCAATGAAGAAGACGCCGATAAAGTGTTTGGCATCAAGGCCCCTGAAACTGATGTAACCAGCGGCCAGGTGGAGGCCGATCAGTATCGCGTTGTGTGCGACGGGTTGGCCAAACGGTTTTCCGGCCTAAAAACCATTGCCATCACCTTGCGCGGCTCCGTCTCGGCCAGCCACAATACTTGGTCGGGCGTGTTGTGGAACCGGGGCGACTTTTACCTTGGCCCGAAGTTTGACATCACCCACATTGTAGACCGCGTTGGCGGCGGCGACTCATTTATGGGCGGCCTGATTTACGGGCTACGTACCTATCCGGCTGACCCGCAGCGGGCGCTTGATTTTGCCGTTTCCGCTTCTTGCTTGAAACATTCTATCTTTGGCGATTTCAACATGGTCACCGTGGCCGAGGTGGAGAAGTTGATGCAAGGCGATGCTTCGGGGCGGGTGAGTCGTTAGCCAGGCCCAGAATTTATCACTGCCGAAAGGTTGCCCAATGCGCAAAGGCATATTCCTGCTCCGCGCCGATGCCTACCAAAAGATCTACGGGCCTGACGAACTCAAAGCCATCCATGCCCTGGTTGACATCTCTGTTCCGCCGCAAACCAGCGAGTCGGTCAAGAAGAATCCGTCTATCCTGAATGAGGTTGAGGTGATTCTTTCTGGTTGGGGGATGGCCGTGATGGATGAGAAGTTCCTGGCGTCTGCGTCCAACTTGAAGGCCGTTTTTTATGGGGCTGGGTCTATCCGTTATTTTGTGACCAATGCCTCCTGGCGGCGCGGCATCATTGTGACCAGCGCCTATGCGGCCAATGCGGTGCCCACGGCAGAATACACCCTGGCCCAGATTTTGTTGTGTCTCAAGCGGGTCTGGCCGCATGCGCAATTGGTCAGAGAGCAAGGCACTTTTCCGCCGCGATTGCCGGTGGCGGGCGCGTTTGGCAGTACGGTTGGCCTTATTTCTTTGGGCCAGGTTGGCCGGCAGGTGATCAAACTGCTACAGAATTTTGACATAAACGTGATAGCCTACGATCCCTTTGTGACGGCGGCAGAGGCGGCTGAATTAAAGGTGGAACTTTGCGCTTTGCCCGAAATTTTTCGCCGCGCCGATGTGGTTTCTTTGCATACTCCATGGCTGCCGGAAACCGAGGGGATGATTACGGGCGAGCACCTGGCTTCAATGAAACCTGCTGCCGCCTTTATTAATACCGCCCGGGGCGCGATTGTGCGGGAACAAGAAATGATCCAGGTTTTGCGGCAGCGCCCGGATTTAACAGCGGTGTTGGATGTGACCTACCCCGAACCGCCCGCCCCGGACTCGCTCCTCTACACCCTGCCCAACGTGGTGTTGACGCCCCACATTGCCGGGGCGATGGATCAAGAGTGTCGCCGGATGGGGCAGGTTATGGTTGAGGAGTTGAAACGTTACCTCAATGGCGAGCCGTTGCAGTGGGCGCTGACTAAAGAAGATATGGCCCGGATGGCCTGACTCTGAGGAACCTACAAAACGATACACATTATACAAAACAAACAATGAGGTGAACAATGGCTAAATTTGATCGTCTGACCGTACTCAACACCATGATTGACACCGGCTTGGTGCCGGTGTTTTACCATAGCAACCTGGAGGTTGCCAAAAAAATTGCCGCAGCCTGCGTAACCGGCGGGGCCAAAATTTTGGAATTCACCAACCGGGGCGACCGGGCCTGGCATATCTTCACCCAACTCATCGAGTGGGCGGAACAAACCCATCCCGATCTGATTCTGGGGGTAGGTTCGGTGGTGGATGCGCCCACGGCGGGAATGTACATTGGCAGTGGGGCCAACTTTGTGGTCGGCCCGTTGCTCAATCCAGAAGTGGCCCGCTTGTGCAATCGGCGCAAAGTGGCCTACAGCCCCGGCTGTGGCAGCGTCAGTGAAATCTCGGAAGCCGAGGAACTGGGCGTTGAAATTGTCAAAATTTTTCCCGGCGGGCAGGTCGGTGGCCCGGCCTTTGTCAAAGCCGTGCGCGGCCCAATGCCCTGGACGCGCTTGATGCCCACCGGCGGCGTGGATACGACCAAAGAAGGTATTGCAGCCTGGATTACGGCCGGTGTCGCTTGCCTGGGCATCGGCAGCAAACTTATCCGCAAAGATTTGGTAGCTGCCGGAGATTATGCAGCCATCGAGCAGAATGTCCGCCAGGTATTGGCCTGGATTCAAGAGGCCAGAGAAGCCTGAGAAAACAAATTATAAATAGCAATTTGTAATTTGCGATTTGAATTGGGAGCATCGCCATGCCTCATTTAATTCAGGATACCTCCAAACTTTGCATCCACACCATCACTACCCAACCCTGGCCCGTTGAAGAAGCGATTGAGCAATATAGCGCTATTGGCGTTAAAGGCATCACCGTTTGGCGGCAGGCGCTTGAAGGACGCAATCCGGCGGCCGTAGGCGAACGAATCCGGGCGGCGGGATTGACCGTTGTGTCGCTGTGCCGTGGTGGATTTTTCGCCGGTCTGGATCAGACAACTCGCCGGGCCGCGATTGATGATAATCTACAAGCCATTGACGCCGCTGCTGTCCTGGGTGCCCCCTTGATTGTATTGGTCTGTGGGGCGGTGCCGGGTCAATCCCTGGCCGAGTCGCGCCAACAAATCAAAGACGGCCTTGCCGCCATCCTCCCCCACGCCGAAGCCTGTGGGGTCAAACTGGCCATTGAATCCCTTCACCCTATGTATGCCGACTCGCGCTCGGCCATCAATACGCTGCGCCAGGCCAACGAGATGGCCGAGGAGTTCAACTCGCCGTACTTGGGTGTGGCGGTAGATGTGTATCATTTGTGGTGGGACCCGGATTTGGAAAACGAAGTCCGGCGTTGCGGCCGGGCCGGTAACTTGCTGGCCTTTCATGTATGCGATTGGAAAACGCCGACCGAAGATATGTTGAACGACCGGGGTTTGATGGGCGAAGGCTGCATCCCCATCCCCACCATTCGGGATTGGGTGGAAGCAGCCGGGTTTGACGGTTTTATTGAGGTGGAGATTTTTTCGCATAAATATTGGGCTATGAATCAGGCAGAGTTTTTGCAAGAAATCAAGGAAGCGTATTTGAAGTATGTTTGAGAATGTTTGGAGGTAAAACTGTGAAAGAACACAAAATCGGCATCATTATGAACGGCGTCACCGGGCGGATGGGCACCAACCAGCACCTCATTCGCTCTATTCTGGCGATCAGGCAGCAGGGAGGCGTGCAAATCAAGCCGGGTGAAGTCATCATGCCTGATCCTATTCTGGTAGGCCGCAATAAAAACAAACTGGCCAAGTTGGCGGCAGAACATGGCCTGACCCGTTATTCCACCGACCTGAACGCCTGCCTGGCCGATTCTTACAATCAAATCTATTTCGACTCCCAACTCACTACCCTGCGCGTTGAGGCGGTGCGTAAGGCCATTGCCGCCAAAAAAGCCATCTATTGTGAAAAGCCCACGGCCACCACCCTGGCCGACGCCCTGGCGATTGCCAGCGAAGCGAAAGCAGCCGGACTCAAAAATGGGGTGGTGCAGGATAAACTTTTTTTGCCCGGCCTGCTCAAATTGAAATATCTTATTGATACCGGTTTTTTCGGCCAAATCCTATCTGTGCGCGGTGAATTTGGCTACTGGGTGTTTGACGGCTATCACCAACCCGCGCAGCGTCCCTCCTGGAACTATCGCAAAGAAGACGGCGGCGGCATCATCATTGATATGTTTTGCCACTGGCGTTACGTAATTGACAACCTGTTTGGCCTGATCAAGGCGCTGTCGGCGTTGGGCGCGATTCACCTTGACAAGCGCGTTGACGAAAACGGCACCGAATATACCTGCACCGCCGATGACGCGGCCTATGGCACGTTTGAACTGGCCAACGGCATCATCTGCCACTTCAATTCGTCCTGGACGGTCAGAGTGCGGCGGGATGATTTGCTCACCTTGCAGGTTGACGGTACCAAAGGCAGCGCCGTGGCCGGCCTGCGGGATTGTGTGGTGCAGCATGATTCTTTTACCCCCAAACCCGTCTGGAACCCCGACGTTGATAACCCGATTGACTTTTACGAAACCTGGCAGCGGGTGCCCTCCAACCAGGTGTATGACAATGCCTTTAAGGTGCAGTGGGAGATGTTTCTCAAACACGTGGTGTTGGATACGCCGTTCTGCTGGGGGCTGTTGGAGGGCGCCAAAGGGGTACAATTGGCCGAATTGGGCCTGGAATCGTGGCAGAAGCGTTGCTGGGTAGAGGTGCCGGAATTGACTCTTTGAAAAACTTTTTAAACGTCAACGCCGAAGTCGCCTACAACTTTAAACCTGGACGTTGTAGGCGTTTTTATTTCTCCTTATCAGTGGTACAATGTTAGTAGTGATAAAGAAAATCGCTTTGAAGGGAGGAAGGTGCAATTGCGTCAAAAAATTGTTTATATTTGTCAAACTGTACTGATATTGATTTTGCCAGCCGGTTTATCGGCTTGTGGCCTGAGTTTGTCTGAGCCTACGCCGACCGCTGGCTTCACCGCTATAGCCCCCCCCCCCGAATCTACTCTAGCCGGTACACCTTTTGCCGATCCTTATGTTGACTTGCGCCAGGAAATGGTCGAGTACCAAATTCGCCGCCGCGATGTTTCTGATGAAGCTGTGCTGGCAGCAATGCTCAAAGTGCCGCGCCACGAGTTTGTGCCCGACGACTACAAAGCTCGGGCTTATGAAGACCATCCTCTGCCCATTGGCTACGGCCAAACCATCTCCCAACCCTACATCGTGGCGGTGATGACCGAATTGCTTGAACTGCAACCGAGCGATAAGGTGTTGGAAATCGGTACTGGCTCCGGTTATCAAGCCGCTATCCTGGCCGAAATCACCAATGAGGTTTACACCATTGAAATCATCCCCGAATTGGCCGCACGCGCCCAAGAAACGTTTGAGCGTTTGGGTTACGAGCAAATTATGGCCAAACAGGCCGATGGCTACTGGGGCTGGGAAGAGTACGCCCCATTTGAGGCCATCATCGTTACCGCCGCGCCGGATCACGTGCCCCAACCTTTGATTAACCAACTGGCCGATGGCGGCAAAATGGTTATCCCGGTGGGGCCGCCGGGTGGTTACCAGAGTTTGTGGCTGATTGAGCGTCAGGGGGAAGAGATTTTGCGCACCAATTGGGGGGGCGTGCGGTTTGTGCCGTTTACGCGGGAGTGAATCACCATTCCTGCCAGCCCATAAGCCCCCGCCGCGCTCCACAACACCGCCGAAAAGCCCCAGGTGAGGGCAATCATTGCCGCCAGCACGGCGCTGATAACCGAGGTGCAGCCGTTCACCGCCCAAACCCAGGGAATCAGTCCCGGCGCGGTTTGGGCTACCAGCCGCAAGCCGCGCGGGAAAGGGATTCCCAGCAGCAGGCCCAAGGGGAATAAGGCGATTACCGTCACCCCCACCCGCCCGGCAAAAGGAAATTGAAGGGTGGCGTTAAACAGATGCGGCAACAGCAGGGGATAGAGCATAGTTAATGCCACAATCAGCGGCAGCACGCCCCTTAGCGGCACCCGCGCCGACAAACAACCACTCCCCACCCCCGACGCCAGCAAAATGGTGGCGACCACCACGGCGAAGGCATAGGTCGGTTGGCCCAGGTAGAGGATAAAGCGTTGCAGCAGGGGGATTTCGATAAAGAGGAAGCCGAGACCGAGCAGGGCAAAGTAAATGAAGAAGATTAAGGGATGAAGGATGAGGGATGAAGCCTGTTCATCCCTCATCCTTCTGCCTTCCGCCTTTCGCCACAGAAGGGGAAGAAGAATCAGGATGGCCGACAGAATTACCACCAGAATCAACAGGATGACCAACACTAAATAGCCACTACCACCAAAGGGTTGCCAGGTTTTACCGAGCATTTGTAGTATCTCCGGGGTTTGTTGCCATTTGAAGAAATGGAAAAAATAGGGATGGTTATCGGTGGGGGGGGCGACGGCGTAGGGATAGTGGGCATAAAAAGTGGCGGCAGAGGCAGCGGTCAACAAGTTGGCCAATGTTTGGTGGTAAACGGCGTCGGGGACAATGCTGTAGCGGTTGACTTCTGCCGGTTGCAGATCGGGCAGCCAGACCAGATCATATTGGCGCTCGGCGGCGAATTGGCGCGTTTGCCCTAAATCGCGCTCCCCCAAGGGCGCACGGCTGGCCAGGATCAAGGATGTTTGCAGGGTGCGCAATACGGCCAGGTGGGTGGCCGGGTCAACGGTTTTGAAGGCGGTTTGCTGAATGTGCTGCCGAAGGGCCTCGGCCATGGTGCCCCACAGTCGCAAACTTTCGCTGGGGGGCAGTTGCAGCCAGCGTTCGGCCACTAACAGCCCGTTGGGCGAGAGATGGGCCAGGGCATCGGCGAAAGATTCAACCGTGTAGCGGTAGTCTTCGTTTAAAGTATACGCTCCGGCGGTGACAGGGCGGAAACTGTCGGTGAGGGGCCAGATGATGAGGTCAAATTGCTGATTGGTGCGGCGCAGAAAACTGCGCGGTTCGTCAATAATAACGGTAACATGCGGGTCTTGATACAGATGATGGTCAAAGTCGGCAAAATGTTGGCCAACAGCTTTTGCTACGGTGGGGTTGCTGTGGACCACGGTTACAGTTTTTGTCCCGTTTTGTAGGGCGGTCAGCACCGCCAGCCCGCCACCCGGTTCCAAGATAAGCACATTGGCCTGGGGCCGTAAGGCAAAAGCAAGTTTCAGAGGCAGATATTGGGTAAAATTCGGTTTAGTGGGGTTGGTGATGGGCGAGAGGTTGTCGCCATCCACGGTCAGACCCAATTGGGGCGGCAGGTCGCCGGGATAGGTGAAACTCAGGCCCGGCGCAGAGCGAATGCCCTGGCTACGCAGCACGTCAACGCGAGAGAAGGCGTTCCACTGGCGAAAGATAACCTCACTCTGGGGATAGAGCATCGCCTGTGAGAGTGATTTGTAGGGAGTCAGACGGACATCGAAGAGAGGCGGGGCTTGGAAGGTCAGATAGAGGAGGGCGAGGGCGATGATGGTGTAAAACGTAAAACGTAAAACGTGAGACGTGAAACGTGAAATGTGAAATGTGAAACGTAAAATCTGACACTTGACACCTGACACTTGACACTTGACACTTGCTACATACCCCAACCAGCCGAGGCATGCGCACAAAAAAACAGTGCCAGGGCCACCGACTGTGGCTAAAGAAAGTAAGGCCAACGGCGGGCCGAAGCCGGAGCCAATCAAGTTGGCGGCGTAAATAGGCCCGGCGTGTTCAGCGCGGGCGGTCAGGGCAGCGCCAATGACCAGACCGCCGAAAAAAAAAGGAACGGTCAGGGTTAAATAGTAGAGCAAGAGCCACAGCAATTGGCTTCGCTCCCAGGCCAGGCGGTAGGCATCGAAGGGGGAATAGTTAATGGCTAAATAGGAGAGTGGCGTTGAAATGGTGAATAGAAGCGTGCCGGCGGCGAGCGTGCGGGATAATTTAGGGGAGGAGACTTGTTTGAGGAAAAGGTACGAGCCGCTGGCCCCTGCGCCTAACAGGGCCAGGCTAATGGCCATAAAGGCCATGTGGCTGCCCTGGGCCAATGAAAAAAAGCGGGTCAAGGTTATTTGCAAAGCTAACGTTGCTGCTGAAATTAATAATAGGGTAAGATAGAACATCTTCATGGCCGGTATAAATTAGAAAAGAGAATAAGGTATAGTATAGTCCCAAAACATCTATTTTTACAAAGGGCAATGAAATGGAAATTGACAAGATTTTCAAGGTGTGTTATTATTTGCAATTGCTATGCACACGTGTGCATGAAATAATTTGGTGGCCTCATTCCCCAAGTTTTTTAAATTGAAACCCCCAATCTAAAATTTTTTAAGGAGGTAAAAGTGGATATCCCCGCAGCAGCAAAACCTTTGGTGGAAATGCAACCCAAGTATGAATTTTTTATCGGCATTGATTCAGATGGCTGTGTTTTTGATACGATGGAAATCAAGCAAAAGGAGTGCTTCTGCCCCAATACGGTTAAATATTGGGGTTTGCAGGCGGTCTCCAAATATGCCCGGGAAACGGTTGAATTTGTCAATCTTTATTCAAAATGGCGCGGCATCAATCGCTGGCCGGCGTTGGTCAAAGTGTTCGACTTGCTCCGTCAGCGCCCTGAAGTGCAGGCCAGAAAAGCCAAGATTCCATCAGGCGATAAGTTGAGGGCATTTATTGACGCCGCAGAATATCCTAACAGCAATGATGGCCTAAAGGCCTACAGAGCCAAATATCCTGACCCTGAGTTGGATACCGGCCTGGCCTGGAGCCAGGCGGTCAATGCCACCATCGCCGACATTGTGCATGGCGTGCCGCCGTTTCCTTATGTGCGTGAGAGTCTGGACTTCTTGTTCGACAAAGCGGATATGATCGTGGTTTCGCAAACGCCGGACGAAGCTTTAGAGCGCGAGTGGGCCGAACATGGGGTTGACAGATATGTGCGGATGATTGCCGGGCAGGAGAAGGGCACCAAAACCCAACACCTGGCTCTGGCTGCGGGCAATAAATATCAATCTGGCCACGTTTTGATGATAGGAGACGCTCCGGGTGATATGAAAGCGGCTCGCGCCAACAACGCTCTCTTTTTCCCGATCAACCCCGGCCACGAAGATGAAAGCTGGCAGCGTTTTTATGAAGAGGCTGTGCCTAAATTTCTGGCCTTAGAGTATGCCGGCGACTATGAAACTAAATTGATTGAAGCGTTTGAAAAATTTATACCCGAGATTCCCCCTTGGCAAAAATAAAAAATTGGAGGCAAAAAATGTCTAAAGCAGATATTGGCTTAATTGGCCTGGCCGTGATGGGCCAAAATTTAGTGCTCAATATGGATGATCATGGCTTTACGGTGGCGGTTTTTAATCGTACCGTGTCAAAGGTGGACGACTTTATTAATGGCAACGCCAAAAACACCAAAGTGATGGGGACACATTCTATTGAAGAATTGGTCAGCGTGCTCAAAAAACCACGCCGGGTGATGTTATTGGTGAAAGCAGGGCAGGCAGTGGATGATTTTATTGAGCTGCTAGTGCCGCATCTAGAAAAAGGCGACATCATTATTGACGGTGGTAACTCCAATTATAACGACACCATTCGGCGGACTAAATACGTAGAGTCAAAGGGGTTGCTTTACATTGGCACCGGCGTTTCCGGCGGTGAAGAGGGGGCGCGGCACGGCCCCTCCATTATGCCCGGTGGGTCGCCTGAAGCTTGGCCGCATGTTAAGCCTATTTTCCAGGCCGTGGCCGCAAAAGTGGATGATGGTTCTCCATGCTGTGATTGGGTCGGTGAGAACGGGGCGGGCCACTATGTTAAAATGGTGCATAACGGCATTGAGTATGGCGACATGCAACTCATTTGCGAATCATACTACTTAATGAAAAACGTGTTGGGAATGAGCAATAAGGAAATGCACCAGACTTTTGCCGAGTGGAACGAGGGTAAGCTTGACTCCTACCTCATCGAAATTACCCGTGATATTTTGGGTTACCAGGATGAGCATGGCGAGTACGTGCTAGACTTTATCCTCGACACCGCCGGGCAGAAGGGGACGGGCAAATGGACCGGCATTTCCTCGCTTGATTTGGGTATTCCCTTGACCTTGATTGGGGAAGCGGTGTATGCGCGGTGCCTGTCGGCCTTAAAAAATGAGCGTGTGGCAGCTTCAAAAGTGCTGAGCGGCCCGACGCCCAAATTTACGGGTGATAAGAAAGCCTTTGTGGACGATATCCGTGAGGCGTTGTATGCCTCAAAGATCATCTCTTATGCCCAGGGTTATATGCTGCTGCGGGCCGCCGCCGAAGAGTATAACTGGAATCTTAATTACGGCGGTATTGCCCTGATGTGGCGCGGCGGTTGCATCATTCGTTCTGTTTTTCTGGGCAAGATCAAGGAAGCGTTTGACCGCGAACCTGATCTGACCAACCTATTGCTGAATGACTACTTCAAGGAGCAAGTGGAAGCAGCCCAGGCCTCCTGGCGGCGCGTGGTGGCTAAATCTGTGGAGATGGGCGTGCCTGTGCCGGCTATATCTAGCGCCCTGGCCTTTTTTGATGGCTATCGCAGTGAGCGGTTGCCCGCCAATTTGCTCCAGGCCCAGCGCGACTATTTTGGCGCGCACACTTATGAGCGGATTGATCAGCCGCGCGGCAAGTTTTTCCATACTAATTGGACCGGCGCGGGCGGTGATGTAACGGCGAGTACGTACGTGGCGTAGTTTTAGGGGTCAGGTGATTAACAATGTCTAAACCAAAAAATGTTGTTGTGGCTCAATCCGGTGGACCGACACCAGTAATCAATAGCTCTTTGCGCGGGGTGGTGGAAACGTGTAAGGCCATGCCGGATGTGTTTGGTTTGGTTTATGCCGGTTTGCATGGCATTGAAGGGGTTTTGAAGGAAGAACTCGTCAACCTGTCCGCCCAGCCAGGCGAAGAAATCGCTTTATTGAGCGCCACTCCTGCTGCCGGTTCCATTGGCACCTGCCGCTATAAACTTAAAGCGCAGCAAGAGGAAGACTTTGAGCGGGTTATTGCAGTTTTTAAGGCGCACGAAGTGGGGTACTTTTTTTACAATGGCGGCAACGACTCGATGGATACGGCCAACAAAGTGGCCCAACTGGCCCAGAAGCGTGGCTTGGATTTGGTGGCTGTCGGTGTGCCCAAAACCATTGATAACGATGTCGGCGACAGCGAGTTCAAGTTGATTGACCATACCCCGGGTTATGGCTCGGTAGCGCGTTACTGGGCCTTGAATGTGCAGAATGCCAATGAGGAAAACAAAGGCTCCTGTCCGGCCGATCCGGTGTTGGTGATGCAGGCTATGGGGCGTAAAATTGGCTACATCCCTGCCGCCGCCCGCCTGGCCGATCCTGATCGGGAGATGCCGTTACTCATCTTTATCAAGGAGTCCAACTTGACCCTAGAGGCGCTGGCAGACAAGGTTAATGATATGCTTAAAAGACAGGGCCGGGCAATCGTGGTGGTTAGTGAGGGCTTTGATGTAGGCGATATAAGCGCGCGTAAAGATTCCTTTGGTCACACCATGTTCAGCGCCAGTGGCACCACCGTTGCTCAAATTGTGGTCAATTATCTCAATGAGGTGGGCCTGGCCACCAAAGGTTCGGCGCGGGGCAATGTTTCCGGCACGGACCAACGGCACAATATGATCTACGCCTCTACCGTAGATTTGGAAGAAGCCTACAAAGTTGGACAAAAGGCGGTTATGATTGCGGCAGAGGATGGCTCCGGTTATATGTCTACCATTCTGCGCCAACCCGGCTCTATTTATAATGTTTATTACGACAAAGTGCCGTTGGAACTGGTGGCCAACTCCGAGCGATCCTTCCCCAAGGCGTGGCTTGCTCCCGGCGGCGCCGACGTGACGGATGATTTTGTAGCTTACGCCCGCCCTCTGATTGGCGAGGATTGGCCCAGTATCCCATTGGTCAACGGGCGACAGCGTTTTGCCCGGATCGAGCCGATAATGGCCGAAAAAAAGTTGGCGGCTTACGTGCCGCAGGCTGATCGCAAATAATTTAAAAAATACGGACAGCCACACCTACTACTCGTTAGACCCAAAAGGTTAGCCTTTTGGGTCTTTCATTTGGCGCCAACCTACGCTCGCCTTACCATCTGACCCACGTTTACCCCACGCTTAGGCAATTTGGCCTATTATCTATTGACTTAATAAGCTAAATGGCGTATACTATACCTGTCAATGTACCCTGGGAGAGTAAAAAAAATTGGTTTTTGAGGAGGTATGTGTGGGCAAACAGCAAAACGCTACGTGTTTTAATTCTTCTTGGACCAACTCCCGGCGGCAGAGAAGCAACCTCAGTCATCTTCTCCAAAAATTTCAACTCTTGAGGAGATTTACCGTGAGCAAAAAATGGCGCGTGACTTTTTTTACCATTGCCCTGACGCTGGTTGGTGTTTTGAGCTTGATTTACAGTTCCAGAGCGTTGGCCGACCTGGTTCTTAACCCGGTTGCAGATGACGCGCTGCGCACCCAAGTTATCCTCAAACCCGACTTGGTGGTTTTGCCGGGTCAGGCCGTTCTGGAAGCAGACCTGCGTGATGCCCGGCAAGTGGTGGCTCGCCGGTTGGAGCAGTTGGACTTACCCGAACCTTATTACCTGGTCAGCCAGCCAGGACAATTGGCCGTGACCTTACCCGAAACCGAGAAAATCCCCTACGTAATCAATATCCTCACTCACGTGGGCGAGATTGAGTTTATTGATGGCGGACTGGAGCGGCCCCCACTTGGACGGCAGGTGGCAACCGGCCTACAGAGCAAGCCTGAGCAAAATATTTACCGGGTTCTTTTTGCGGGTCAGGAGATTGACGAGGTTGCGCCGCCCGACTCCACTACCGGCCAGATATTTTATCGCCTGGTGTTGGACCCAACTGCCAGCCGCCGGGTGGCCCAGTTTGTGGAAGCTCAGCCGGAGCATTATATCTGTATGGTGGTGGATAAACAGGTCATCAATTGCTCGGCCATGTATCATTGGAGCGATCATACGCTGGATATTTTGCCCAACCTCGGCAGCGGCTCGCTGGTTAGCCTGGCCGATTTGGCCGTTTTTTTGGACAGCGGCCCCTTACCCGTGCCCTTAAAGGTTAAGCGCTGAACGTTATCTTAGCCGTTCACAATCTATTGTTCTGCCCAAAACCACTAAAATATCATCCTCTTGGATCATTTCATTGGCGCCGGGCGAGATGATTACGTTGTTGCCCCGGCGAATGGCCACAATGGTCAAACCGTAACGCTGGCGTATTTGCGTTTCTCGCAAAGATTGGCCGGTAAGCTGGCTGGGGGCAATAATTTCTACCACGCCGGTATCCTCGGTTAATTCCATAAAGTCAACAAAATCAACTGCCGCCAATTTGCGGGCCAAACGGACCCCGGCCTCATGTTCCGGCAAAATTACCTCGTCCGCGCCTACTTTCAGCAAAATGTCTTGCTGGGTAACGGTGCGGGCTTTGGTGATAACGCGCCGAACTCCCAACTTGCGCAGGCTAACGGTAGCCAGCAAATTCGACTCCAGATCAGTGCCAATACAAACCACACCGGTATCAAAGGCATCTACGCCCACTTCGCGCAAAGCTTCTATATTCGTGGCGTCCAATTGAATAACGTGGGGCAACACCTGCGATACTTGCTGTACCCGTTTTGGGTCGGAATCAATGGCCAGCACATCGTGACGATAGGCGTTCAGGGTCATGGCCAGGCTGGTGCCAAAACGGCCCAGACCGATGATGACAAATTCGTTGTGGTAGTGAGAGGACCCGTTGAGCCGGCGACTGATTTGGCCTCCTGCCGGGAAAAAGAAGTCAGTGACACCCTGCCACAGGCGTTGCGACCACGATGAATTTTGCTTTGTCATAACAAAAACCTTTTCTTTTCTAACCGATGATGATTTTTTCTTCTGGATAATGGATCAAACTACGTCGCCGGCGTTGGGCCAGGGCGACAATGAGAGTGAGCGGGCCTAAACGTCCCCAAAACATGGTAAAGATGAGCAGGAGCCTACCTAAAGGGCTAAAATCGCCGGTAACGCCCAGCGAATAGCCCGTATTTGAAAAGGCGCTGATAACCTCAAAGGCTACCGGGAACAGTAGCCCTGCACTCAATAACATCAGGATGGTGGTGATGCTGATCACTAAAATGGAGGATACGGTCAACACGGCCACTGCTTTGAAAATTGTCTCAATCGGTAACGTTCGTTCAAAGATGCGCACCTCGTTGTGCCCGCGTACGGTAGAGATCAACGTGACCAGGACGACGGCGATGGTGCTGATGCCCACACCGCCGCCCATTGAGGCCGGCGCGCCGCCAATGAACATCCACACAAACAACATCAGTTGGCTGGCCTGGCCCAGATCAGGGAGCGAAACAAGGGTAATGCCGGCGGTCCGGCTGGACACAACCGTAAACAGGGCCAGGAGCCACTGTTTGCTGACCGGCACCACGGCCAGGGCGTTGCCATTGCCAAAAGCTTCATCAAATAGCATTAACGCCGTACCAATGCCAACCAGAACCAGGGTCAGGGGCAGCACTAATTGCGTGTGCAAAGAGAAATGTTTGTCGCGGGGCCAGACGATGAGATCGTAAATAACCGTGATGCCCAACGTGCCAATCGTGATGAGAATGCTCATCACTATCAGCGCGATGGGGTCTTCCCGGGTGGCCATGAGAATAGGATCGTCTAATCCACCAAACAGGTCAAAGCCGGCATTGCAAAACGCAGATACCGAATGAAAAATGGCGTAGTAGGCGGCCTGGGTCCAGTCCATAATTTGCACCCACTGGATAAATAAAAAAAGCGCGCCAATAAATTCAATGACCACCGTGATCAACAAAACCGTGAGGGTGAGGCGCACAACGCCTTTGCCGGCCTCAACGCCCAGAGTTTGGCTCAATAAAATGCGTTCGTAAATAGTTACGCGCCGCCCGATGAGTTTAAACAGCACCACCGAGAGCGTGATAAAACCCACTCCCCCCACCTGGATCAGTAGCAAGATCACAATTTCCCCAAAAGTGCTAAAAGTGACTTCCGTGCTAAAAACCACCAGGCCGGTGACGGTGGTGGCGGAAGTGGCGGTGAAAAGCGCCTCCAGCCAGGTAAGACGGCCGGGATTTTCCGTGGCGATGGGCAATGTTAACAAGGCGGACCCGGCCAGGATGATCAAGGCAAAACCTAAAACCAATATTTTTGACCCGCGCGCAGGGGACGGTTTTCGGGCGTGTTCCAGATGATGTTGGCGGACTTGTGAATAATGGAGCACTGATCAATTCACCTGTCAGGTAGCTACGAGTATCGGATGATAAGGTGAATTCTAGCACGTTGAGAAAGACAGGTCAATTGAGCCAGAAGGCAGGCATTGACCTTCCGGTCATCCCCTGATATAATGAAACAGAAATTCCCCTGAGAGGCTCAAACAATGAAAAGCATGAGTTGCCCCTCCTGCGGCGCACCCCTTGATATTAAAAATCGTTTTGTAAAAGTGGTCACTTGCGACTTTTGTAACCAGGTGATGCTTTTGCACGACACCGGCCTTGACCCAACCGGGCAAGCCGCCAAATTGGCGGAATTGCCCTCACCCCTGTACGTGGATGCCACCGGCCAGATCGGGGGTAAAAAATTTGAGGTGATGGGCCGCCTGCGCTATCAGTACAATGCCGGTTTGTGGGATGAGTGGTTTATAGTTTTTGCAGATGGACAGCCCGGTTGGCTGCAAGAGGATGAAGGGGAGTACATCCTTTTTCATAAAGAGACCCTCACCTCCCCCCTGCCGCCTTTTGACAACGTGGCTGTGGGCAGTGTTGTCCAGATTGCCGGGCGTCAAGTTTTTATCACCGAAAAGGGGCGAGCACAGATTGCCGGGGGCGAGGGACAATTGGCCTTTAATATCTTGCCGGGCCAGGAAGTGCGCTTTTTAGATGGCAATAGCGGGTCAGAGCAGATCAGCGTAGAGTATACGTCAAACGAGATAGAGTTATCGGTGGGGCGAACCGTTCCTAGAAATGAGTTGGTTGTGGACGAGGAAGACCTTTGGTAAGAAGGGGCCGGGTAATCTGGCCTTGCCGCAATAAGGGGGAACCCGGCTTTGGTAAAAACTCAAAAACCCAAAAACATCGAGAAAGGAAAACTTTTATGAAACGCAAACTGTTAGTCTCTTTCTTTATCGCCTCTATTTTGCCAAGTGGCGTGGTCCTGGCCCAAAGCGCTCCGGGCAGTTCCAATGATTTAGGTTGGATGCCGCTTCTTTCAACTCTGATTTACGGTTTGCTCGGCATTATCTTGGCGGTGGCGGGTTATTTTGTGTTTGACCGGCTCGTGGGCCTGGACCTTAAACGTGAGCTGGTGGAAGACCAAAACGTGGCCCTGGGCATTATGCTAGCCGGGGTGTTCATTGGCATCGCTATTGTGGTGGCGGCCGTGATGATGTCGTAGTTTTGTAAAATTAAGGGGATACCAAGTTTTTGGATTGGTTTTTGTTCTGTGTTGGAAGGCAATTGATAGGTTAGGGATTTTGGATAGCCAAATCCGGTTGGATATGGCTCATGCGGTTTAAGGAGTGTTGGTAAGATGTCGTCTAAAACTACTTGGCTGGCTGTGGCTTTTATCATCTTTCTGCTTACGTGTAACTTTTTTATCTGCGGCCTTTTATCGTATTGGGGCGTGGGCGTGCAGCAAGTTGGCCCGCACTATTTGCGAGCGGGTAGCGTGGGCGGTCCCATTGTGAGCGGCGGCGGTCCCGGTTCAGGTAAATAATTTGGTGGCCAATGGACGAACAACAAATCAATGAGACGTTACAAAAGGGAATCCGGGCCGCCCGGCGTGGCCGCCCGGAACCGGCTCAACATTTTCTGAGTCAGGTTATCCAGGTTGACCCGAACAATGAGGAAGCCTGGTTATGGTTGTCGCGGGTGGTAGAGGACCCCCTGCAACGGACTGAGTGTTTGCAGAAAGTGCTGGCTATCAACCCCAACAATCACTGGGCCGCCGAGCAATTGGCCGAATTACAGGCTGCCGCACCCACCCCCGCTGCGGAAACTCCCCAACCCGCTGCGGAGGAGCGAAAATACAAACGCCTCCAACCCAAAAGCGGCGAGATAAAACTGGAACTGCTCCAATGCCCCCACTGCGGCGGCAATTTAGACCTCCGCGGCGGGGCCGATATAAAAACCCTGGTGTGTAGCTACTGCAGCAGTGTGCTTGATTTGACCAGCGAACAGGCCGCCGTCATCGGCCAGAGTGAAAAACGGGTGAGGCCGATGATGCCCATTGAGCCGGGCATGGAGGCTACGTTTAAAGATGAAGTGCACCAGGTGATTGGCTGGATCCGTTACGAAGGCTGGGATGACGAAGACCGCTGGCGGTGGGATGAGTGGCTGCTGGTTTCGGCCGCTGGCCAGTACCGTTGGTTGAGTTACGACCCCGAAGAGGGTTTTATCCTCAACGAAAAAATCCAACCCCTGGCCCCCTTTGACCCCCGCACCGCCTCCTCTATTCAAGTGCCGGGCGGTGCGGCGCGGGTTACCGAACGAGCGCCGGCCAGGATAATTGCCCTGAAAGGTGAACTGACCTGGCAGTGTAAAATTGGCGACCAACTGGCCTATTTTGACGCGAGGCGAGGCAGCGTTGCTTATAGCGTTGAATACACCCAGGATGAAGTTGAACTTTACCAGGGCCAGCCGTTAACGGATGTTGAGGTGTGGACCGCGTTTGGCCGCCAGGATTTGATGAAAAAGGCCGGCGAAACCGCCGTTTGGAACCGGGCTTTTGCAATATTGGCCGCTTTTAGCGTGCTCCTGGTGATATTCAGTTGTTTGGGGGCTGTATTTACGGGCTTCACCGGAGAGTTAGTGACGGAAGAGCAGTTTCAGTTGGTCAAAAGCGAAGAGCAATTCCAAACCATAGGGCCAATCAACCTTACTCAGGCAGGCAAAGTACACCAGATACAATTGCAGGCCGGCAGCCTGCCGGTCAATACCTGGGCCGTGGTAGAGGTTTCGGCCCGCGATAGCGACGAAAACGAGTATTATCTCTTTTCCGGCGAATTCTGGGACGAAGAAGGCCGCGACAGCGATGGTTACTGGCATGAAAACGATCTGAATGCGGATTACGTATTCAAACTCGAAAATCCCGGCGAATACTATCTGGATTTATCTATGGCCGAGGCCACGGTGGACTCGCTTTCTGTTTCGGTCAAGATCTACCAGGGCGTATGGTTGGCTCGCTACTTTATCATTTATCTGGTCATTATTACAGTGTTGGTTTTTGTCTTCTTTGGCCTCAGTAACAGACGGCTGGTGGGCAGTGCGTTGGTCAAGTCAAAATAGAGCCGCATGCAGCTAACCACACGCCATTCAACCTCGTTATTGGTCACGGTTTTTATCATAGCCGTTTGCGGCCTGATTTACGAACTGATTATCGGCGCCCTTTCTTCTTACCTCTTTGGCAATAGTGTAACCCACTTCTCCATAACTATTGGCCTGTTCCTCAGTGCTATGGGCCTGGGCTCTTTTGCTTCGCGCCGCATCACCCGTTCGCTCCTGGGCTGGTTTATTTTAATTGAACTGGCCGTGGGCTTGGTGGGAGGTTTTTCCGCCGCGCTGCTTTACGCAGTGTTTGCCACCACGGATTTGTATCATGTGGCAATGGTCCTGCTCATTCTGGTTATTGGCAGCCTGATTGGCATGGAAATTCCCCTGTTGACCCGCTTGCTGGGCGGCTGGGAGCCTATTAAAGACACCCTGGCCAATGTGTTGGCCTTTGATTACCTGGGCGCATTGATTGCTTCTATTCTTTTTCCCCTGGTGCTGCTGCCCGAACTGGGTTTGCTGAAAACTGCCTTTGCCACCGGCCTGTTGAATATAGCGGTAGTTGTCTTCAACATCTGGATGTTTCGCCAGCGTTTGCTGCATTGGCGGGCGCTCTCGGCTATCACGGCGGGGGTCAGCTTGCTGCTGTTGGCTGGCGCAGTTTGGTCGGTGCAATTGACCTCTTTTTTTGAGCAGCAGTTGTACAAAGATGACATCATTTATGCTCGTCAGACCCCATACCAGCGCATCATCATCACCCGCTGGGCCGAAGATGTGCGTCTGTATCTGGACGGCAATTTGCAATTCAGCTCCCGCGATGAGTATCGCTACCACGAACCGTTGGTCCACCCGGCCATGGCTTTGAGCCGTTCCCGCGAATCGGTGTTGGTGCTGGGTGGCGGCGACGGCCTGGCCGCCCGCGAGGTTTTTAAGTATAACGACGTGCGGCGTTTGGCGCTGGTTGACATAGACCCGGCCATGACCGACCTGGCGCGGTTCCATGCAACAGTAGTAGCCATCAATGAAAACTCGTTGAGCGACCCGCGCCTGGAAATCATTAATCAGGATGCTTACACCTACCTGGCCGAAACCGATGAACTGTTTGGCGTCATCATCATTGACCTGCCCGATCCCAACAACGAGAGCCTGGGCAAGCTCTACAGCCGCGAGTTTTACAAACTGGTGCGGCGTCATCTGGCCAAGGGGGGGGTCATGGTTTCCCAGGCCACCTCCCCCTATTTTGCCCGCGAAACCTTCTGGTCAATTGGGCATACCATTGCCGATGTGGGGCTGAAAACGTGGCCTTATCACGTCTACGTGCCCTCTTTTGGCGATTGGGGTTTTGTATTGGCTGCCGAACATGCCTTAAACCTATCTCAAATTTCGCCCTCCGTGCCCGTGCGTTATCTCAATGCCGACATATTGGCCGCCGCCCTGGTATTTGATAGCGACACCGCCGAAATAGAAACCCAGGTTAATACCCTGGATAACCAAATTATCCTGACCTATTACGAGCAAGGCTGGCGGCGCTGGCAGTAATCAAATTACCAATACTTTCAAAATCCCCTACTTCATGCTAAAATAATACCAAACATTTGTGCTGTTTTTGAAATCATGGCTAAAAGAGGAACTACCCGTAAAAAAACAACTACAAAAAAGAAGCAGCCAGAGGGACCGGCGATTCGCCCGGAAGTTGTGGGCACAATTTTGCTAATTTTATCCGGTTTGACCTTCCTGAGTATCTTCACTCCCAATCGAGGTTCCATTGTGGCGGCCTGGCTGAACTTTCTGTATTTTTTGATGGGTTGGGGCCAATATGTCATCTCGCTCCCCCTATTTTTGCTGGCGGTCTGGTTTTTCAAGCGCTACGGCACAGAAGATGACGACGAGAAATGGGAGAAGCCCATTGGAACCTTTATGCTGCTCGGCCTGCTGTTGGTTGTCTTTTACCTGATCGAGCCGGGTGAGGGATTGGCCGAGCCTGGCGGCGGAGGGGTGATTGGCTGGGTCTTAGGTAAATTGCTTGGTTCTGCGTTGGGTGCGGGAGGCACCATTGTTTTACTGGTTGGCCTTTTTCCCTTGGCCCTCATTCTCATCAGCGGCCTGTCCCTGCGAGAATTATACCAGATATTCCGCGACCTCTATTACCGTTTTCAGGATTGGCGGCATTTCCGGCAGTTGACCATCAACCAGCCCACCTTGCCTGTCCGCCCGCCAGAACCCAAGCCCAAATTCATTGATCGCGTGCTGACCGGAGGAGGTAAGTCAACCCCGGCCAATGGCGAAGACGCTGTTCCCATCAGCGTGGTGGGTGAAGTAGAGACGCAATCCGCAGATGCTGTCTCGGCGGTTTCACCGGCCGGACTCTTGACCGGTCACGTGGTTGGCGGCCAAAAGTGGCAATTGCCCGTGCCGGCTCAACTTTTTGAAGAAGGGCTGGAACACGAAATCAGCGAGGCTGAAATTCGCCAGCGGGTCAAAATCATCGAAGAAACCCTGCTGAGTTTTGGCGTTGAGGCCAAAGTGCGCGAAATTAACCAGGGACCGGCCGTGACCCAATTTAGCCTGGAGCCGGGCTACATGGCCACCAAAGACGCCAAGGGCAATCCGCGCAAGGTGCGTGTCTCGCGCATTGTCAATCTGTCAAACGACTTGGCCCTGGCCTTATCTGCCGCGCCCATCCGCATTGAAGCGCCTATCCCTGGGCGGCCCTATGTGGGTTTGGAAGTGCCCAATTCAACCACCAACCTGGTAACTTTGCGCAACTTGATTGAGTCTGATCAGTTCCAGCGGGTGCGCGGCCCGCTCAAACTGGCTCTGGGCCAGGATGTATCCGGCCACGCCGTCATCGTTGATTTAACTTCGATGCCGCACATGTTGATTGCCGGAGCTACCGGCTCCGGCAAAAGTGTGTGCATTAATGCGATTGTGGCCTGTCTATTGACCACCCACACGCCGGATACGTTACGCCTTTTGATGATTGACCCCAAGATGGTGGAGTTGGTCAATTACAATGGCATTCCCCATTTGCTGGCCCCGGTAGTGACCGAATTGGAGAAAGTGGTCGGCGTTTTGAGTTGGGCCGTCCGCGAGATGGACCGGCGCTACAAGTTGTTTGCCAAAGAGGGCGTGCGCAATATTTTGGGATACAATGAAAAGATGGTCAACCAGAGCCGGGAGATTTTGCCTTACATTGTCATTATTATTGACGAGCTGGCCGACCTGATGATGATGGCCCCGGATGAGGTGGAGCGCACTATTACCCGCATTGCCCAGATGGCCCGCGCCACCGGTATTCACCTGATCATTGCCACGCAGCGCCCCTCGGTGGACGTGGTGACGGGCCTGATTAAGGCCAATTTCCCGGCCCGCCTTGCTTTTGCCGTAACCAGCCAGATTGATTCGCGCGTGATCCTGGATACGCCCGGCGCCGAACGTTTGTTGGGCAAAGGCGATATGCTTTACATGGCCGCGGACTCGGCCAAACTGCGGCGGTTGCAGGGCGTGTTTGTGTCTGACCGGGAACTCAACCGTCTGACCCGTTTCTGGCGAGGTTCGCTGCCCCCGCCGGAGCGCAAACCACGCGCCCTGGAGGAAGGCCCCCGGAATTTGGAGCAGCAGCCCTTGTGGGCAGAATACAAGGACATTGAGAAAGCGATGGCTGATAGCGATCAGGATGAACTTCTAGAAAAAGCTATTGCCGAGGTTCGCGCTCAGGGCCGGGCTTCGGTGTCGCTGCTACAGCGCCGCTTGCGGATTGGTTACGCCCGCGCCGCCCGTTTGATTGACGAAATGGAAGACCAGGGCATCATCGGCCCGGACGAAGGCGGCGGCCGCGCCCGCCCGGTGCTGGTCACTCAGGCCGATGATGAGGCGGATCCAACGGCGGAGGAAGAGTCAGAATAATTTATTACAGGATAAATCAGCAAAGTGCCAATTTCCCCCCAAAATCTGATTCTCGATAAGAAACACGTATCTCCCCTCGACCCGGCAGCATCGTTGCTAAAAATAGGCGTGCTGGCCTTGCAGGGGGCGTTCTTGGAGCATGCCAACGTGCTGCGCAAGTTGGGTGTTCAGCCTGTGGAAGTGCGTTTGCCGGAGCATCTGGCTGGTTTGGCCGGTCTGATCATCCCCGGCGGCGAGAGCACTACCATTGGCAAATTAGCCATGCAATACAACTTAATGGAGCCACTGCGGTGTTTTATTGAATCTGGCTGCGCCGTTTGGGGCACCTGCGCCGGGATGATTTTTTTGGCCCGGAATATTGGCGCTACCGGCAGCGGGGGACACGTAGTGCCACCCCGATTGGCGGTGATGGATATCACGGTAGACCGCAATGCGTTTGGCCGCCAGGTGGCTAGTTTTGAAGCCGATTTACGCCTGACGTTTGCCAATGATGCGCCTTTTCGGGCTGTGTTCATTCGCGCCCCATTGATAGAAGCTGTTGGGGAGCAGGTAGAGGTTTTGGCCCGCCTGGATGATGGCCGTATTGTGGCCGCGCGCCAGGGGAATTTATTGGTCACTGCTTTTCATCCCGAATTGAGCGACGACTTGCGGTTTCATCGGTACTTTTTGGAGATGATTAAAAATATTAAACCCTAAATTCATAGACCCATAAGGTTTGTTTTATTGAGATTTTTTGGAGACAACAAAACAAAACCGGGAGAGATAAAATCAAGACCCCCTCAAAAAACAACCAGGAATTCGATAAACCCTACGCCGTGCGCGCTTTGCTTGTGCGCGGGTCAGAAATCCTCTTGATTCATCACCGTTTTCAAAATCCGGCCATGTTTGGCAAATGGACTTTTCCCGGTGGCCGGCTTGACCCCGAAGAAACCGACCCTGTGGCCGCGTTGCACCGCGAGATACAGGAAGAATTGTCGGTAGACATTGAGGTGTTGGGCGAATTGGGCGTTTTTTACAACCGCTCCGGGTTTGACTACACCATTTTTGCTGCCCGCCCCTTGGGAGATGTTGGCCCGCTTCAATCAGACGAGATTCGGGAAATTGTCTGGCTGACCCCTGCTGAAATTTACGAGTGGCATACCAGGGATAAATTGCAGTTTGGTTTTGAAATGGACGCGGTATCGGCATACTTAAAGCAGTTTGCCTAAAACTGCTCCCCGCTGGAAGCGGCCCCCATCACAGAGATCAATCGCTAATCTTTTCAATGTTTGCCCTCATTGCTGGCATTGCTCGCAAAAATGGGTTGAGCGGCCGCCCAGAACGACGCGCCGGATGAGCGAGCCGCACTTGAAACACGTCTTATTGGTGCGGCCGTAAACCTGAAAATGATGCTGAAATTCGCCGCCCCGGTATACCTCATCCAATGAGGCTCCTTTGAACATAATGCCATGCTGCAGAGCTTGGCGGATGGCCCGATAAAGTTTTTCTAATTCCACACTTGAGAGGGTGTCAACCTGTCGCCTGGGGTCAAGACCGGCCAAAAAACAGCTTTCGTCGGCGTAAATATTGCCGATGCCGGCAATGAATTCTTGATTAAGCAGTAACGGTTTGAGTCGCCCCTTCCGCTTGCGAAAAAGAGCTTGAAAGTCGTCGCCGGAAAAATCGTCGGCCAGGGGTTCCGGGCCTAATTTGCCGATGATGGGGTCGGGGTTGTTCACCAGATAAACCCGGCCAAATTTGCGCATGTCTTTGAAGCGTAGTTGGTGGCCGTTGTCCAGGTCAAAAATGGTACGCACGTGTTGGTGAGGTGGTTCGCTGGCCGGTTCTACCATTAAATTGCCGCTCATTTTCAGATGCAAAAAAAGAGTGTCTCCCCCGGATAGGTCAAAGCGTAAATACTTGGCCCGCCGGTCAATAACCTCAATGCGTTGGCCGGGCAATCGTTTGCTGAATTCCGGCAAGGATGGCGTTTTGATTGTTTTGGGCCATAATACAGTGACCCCGGTAAAGGTGCGTCCGACTAGGGGCTTGCGCAACCCCCTGACCACTGTTTCGACTTCAGGTAATTCGGGCATTGTTTAGCCAACCCCTCACTATGGCAAATTGATAACCCCAACATTATAGACAGGTTTGGCCGGATTATCAAAACCTTTCATCATTTCGCTTTGGAGTTGCTGTTAGTTGTAAGGGAACGTATAATTTTAGGGTTGAAGTCGTAAAAATATCTGGCACCGACGATGGCGTTATTGTTCCTGATCCTATTTGGACGGTATCAACAATGGTCGGTGGCTGCTTATAACTTTTGCCCTACTTTGTTCTGTGTTGTATCATCAAACAAAATAAGGAAGTGTAACAATGGGTCTGAATAAAGTCCTCTATGACCAAGTTTACCGATGGATGTAAGTGGCAAACGAATTCTTGTTACCGGAGCCACCGGCTTTATTGGCGGACGCCTGGCAGAACGATTGGTAACAGAGGAAGGGGTGGTCGTGCGGGGCCTGGTCCGCACCCCGGAAAAAGGACGCCGGTTGGCAGACATAGGGGTTGAGCTTATGCCGGGCGACATTACCGATCCGGTTTCGGTGCAGAGCGCGATGGCCGGTTGCCAACTTGTTTTTCACACGGCAGCCTGGGTCAGTGAGCACGGCAGCCGGGCCGCAGTGTGGGCGGTTAATGTGGAGGGTACTAAAAACGTGGTTGAGGCTGCGTTGGCTGCCGGGGTGAAACGATTTATTCACCTGAGTTCTTGCGCGGTGTACGGTTCTTTGCAGCAGGACAACATTGATGAAAATACACCCCCTCGTGTGTCAGGCGATCTTTACGGCGACTCGAAGATAGCGGCAGAAGAGATTGTGTTTAACGCTTATCGAAAGAAGGGTTTGCCGGTGGTGGCTGCCCGCCCTTCGCAAGTGTATGGGCCTGGTTCTTATCAATTTACCGTCCGTCCGGTTGAATTGATTAAAGCAGGTCGGATGATGTTGATTGATGGGGGTCGTTATTTTTGTAAACCGGTCTATATTGATAATGTGGTGGACGGTTTGATTTTATGCGCCAAAATTGATGCCGCCGTTGGCCAGGCCATTAATTTAACGGATTCTCCCATCCCCTGGCGTGACTTTTTGGGGGCGTATGGACGGATGTTGGTTATTGACTCATTTCCATCGATTCCTTTTAAATTGGCCTGGCTGCTTGGTTTTTTGAATGAGCTTGGCGCGGCTATGAGCGGGAGAAAGGCCAGTTTCAATCGGCGGCTGGTTAAAGCGTTGCATAGTGATAATAGTTTCAGCAACCAAAAGGCGCGGAAGCTTTTGGGATGGGTGCCAAAAGTTGATCTTACCGAGGGGATGTGTCGCACCGAAGCCTGGCTTCGGGCTGAAGGATATATTTAAGTTAAACTATTAGCAAAGAAGTTATAAAAGTAAGGAATCAGACTAATGGACGCAATAGTTACTGCCGGTGGTATCAACAACCCGGATGACCCGTTATTTGCCTTAACCGGGATAGAAAAAAAAGCTCTTATTCCTTTAGCCGGTAAACCTATGATAGCCTGGGTAGTGGATGCTATCTGGCGATCCGGCCTGGTTGAGCATATTGCCGTTGTTGGCCTTGAACCGGGCGAGGTGGATTTTGGCGACGCCCCGGTTTGTTTTACCGGCGCGGTGGGCGACTTGATCAGTAATGTGTTAACCGGGCTTGACAAAATACGTCAGCTAAACCCGTCTGTTAAAAAAATCTTGCTGGCCTCGTCGGATATTCCGCTGATTACGCCGGAAATTGTGCGCGGTTTTGTGGCGGAGTGTGGCTCCCAGGAGGCTGATGGTTACTACGCTATTGTTGAAGAAAGAACCATGGAAGCGCGAATTCCCGGTTCAAAGCGAACTTTTGTGCCTTTTAAGGGGGGGCGTTATTCCGGCGGCGACTTGCTTTTGCTTGACATTGCTGCGGCAAAGGCCAATGAGGGGCTTTTGCGCTCGTTGACCGGCTCGCGCAAGAATTACTGGAATCAGGCCCGCATGTTGGGCTTGAACTTTATCATTCGTTTCCTATTGCGCACGATGACGGTTGATGAAGCGGCTGAACGAGCGCGGGCGCGGCTCAATGTAAATGTGCTGGTGGTGGATACACGTTATGCTGAAATAGGGATGGATTTGGATAAGCCTCACCAATATGAACTCATCAAAGCCATGCTTGAAGCACGTGAATCTGCGGCATCACCAACCTTGTAAAAATTAGCCGAATTCCGTTTTACCTGCATCGTCTGTATTCTATTTTTAACCTGTGATCTCTAAAAATTCGTGATATAATTAGGTGAAGGAGTTCAAAAAATGTTAGTTGTAGAGCAAACCACCGTTATTGAAGCGCCCATAGATGTGGTCATGCAGGCGTTGAACGATGTGAAAACTTTCCCCACCTGGACTACGGTGCAAGGTAAAATTGATCACGTGCAGGGCAGCGGGCCAGGGATGACGTATGAATGGCATTATACGGTAGAGGGCCTGAATTTTAACGGCCAAAGTGAGGTGTTAGAACAAACGGCAGACACCTTGATTACCAAAACCACCGGGGATATTGATAGCATCTGGACCATCACCCTGGCCCCAGTTGGTAAAAAAAATGTGGCTATGCGGGTGGTGGTGGAATATACTCCCCCCCATGCCTTTGTTGAGGTTTTGGCCGACAAGATTATCCAGCAATATACCACTCCAGCAGTGGCCAGTGAAAATCTGAGACGATTTAAACAAAGTGTGGAAGAAAGAGTCAAAATGGTTGGAGTGCAGGTATGAAGTCGTGGCGGCCAGGGGAGATACCGGGTGATAAACAATCCGTACCACATTTCACCCACTATTGAGGAAGTTCAACATGCCCTGACCGATAAATCCTTGCCTGGTGTTGACGGTCAAATAAAAATGGCGCCTGAGCCGCTAGATGGTCAAACAAATCGGTGGAAAAGGATGAATGCTTGTCGTGAAGCCGGAGTGCTTATTTTGCTCTATCCTCACCCCGCCACCCATCCAGAATTACACCTTGTTCTGATCCGCCGTCCCAACTATCCCGGCGTTCATAGCGGCCAGATTTCCTTTCCCGGCGGGCGCCGAGAGAAAGAAGAAACATACCAGGCAACAGCTTTGCGTGAAACAATGGAGGAAATAGGCGTTTTGCCAGAAACGGTTGAAGTAATTGGCCCGTTATCGTCTCTGTATACGGCGCCCAGTAATTTTTGCATTTATCCTTTTGTGGCTTTTAGCTCTACCCGGCCTGTTTTTCGGCCTGACCCTAAAGAAGTGGCGGAACTGATTGAAACGCCGCTCGGTCTCTTGTTAAATCCGGCTACCCGCCAGGAAGAAGTCTGGTTGTTACCAGGCGGTCAGCGTAGAGTTCCCTTTTTTAACGTATTTGGGCATCGGGTGTGGGGGGCTACAGCCATGATCCTCAACGAGTTTTTGACCTTGTTGGAAGCGTAGCGGGTTTGTTATTGATGGGTTTCAGGGAATAAGTAATGACTGAACTTAGGCAGAACATGGCAACCAAGGAATGGGTGGTGATTGCCACCGAGCGAGCCAAGCGCCCGGATGATTATATTGAGGCGCAAGAGCCGGTCATACCTGAAACGGAACCCGCTTACGATCCAACGTGTCCGTTTTGTCCAGGCAATGAAGAACTTGATTTGGAAGTTCTCAGAGTGCCCTCTACCGAGACCTCCTGGCAAACCAGGGTGGTTTGTAATAGGTATCCCGCGCTTTCCACAGATGGCAAGTTGGCCCGCACCTATGATGGCGTTCATCGTTTGATTTCGGGGGTGGGTTATCATGAAGTTGTTGTGGAACACCCCCTGCATAACACCACCCTGGCCCTGATGACGCCTGAGGAGATAAAGGTTGTTTTGGAAACCTTTTACGAGCGCGGCTGGAGTATTCGCGGCGATTCTCGGATTGAGCAAATTATCTACTTTAAAAATCATGGCGATCAAGCGGGCGCATCGTTGAAACATCCTCATAGCCAGATTATTGGTTTGCCCGTTGTGCCCACCGATATCCGGCATCGCATTGAAGAGGCTCGCCGCTATTTTGATGACAACGGCGATTGTGTTTTTTGCGTGATGATGCGCGATGAACTGGAAAAGGGTGAACGATTAGTGATTGCCAGCGAACATTTTGTGGCGTTTATGCTCTATGCCGCCCCCTCCCCTTTTCACATCTGGATTCTCCCCCGCCAACATAGCGTTAGTTTTTTATATTCTCAACCGGCGCAAATGGAGGACCTGGCCAGGGTATTATACAACGTGCTGCGTCGGCTTTTTATTGGTTTGCACGACCCGGCCTTTAACCTGATTATTCGTTCTGCGCCGTTAAAAGAAATCAGTAATGATTATTTGCATTGGTATGTCACCATCGTGCCTCGGGTAATTCGTACGGCTGGATTTGAGTTGGGCAGCGGCATGTTCATTAATCCTTCTTTGCCAGAAGCATGCGCCGAATTTTTGCGTAAGATTAAAATATAATTGGTTATTGAATAACCGGAGTAGTTGTTAAGAGAAGGACGATGGCAGATTTTATTGGTAACGCTACATCTAACCAATTATTGCTTTTAATGTGTGTACCTCTTACCGGCGCGTTGCTGCTGGCCGGCTTTTTGGTTTTTTCCTTTAGCCGCAGGCGTCAGAAGGCGAAAATGAAGCACGGCTTTGTGTCTAAAGAAGAAACGTATGTTGACCTTGGCGCTGATGAAGACGCACCGGGGCTACCCCCTCCCCCTCTGGACGATTTGGAGCTGGTTGAAGAGCCTGCTTCTGCCCCACCCACAGCAGTTGACTTGAATTTGGCTGTTTTGAGGAGTAAGGTTGAAATGGAGGTTTTTGACATGGATGCACCCAAACAACCCGATGAAGAAAAAATTGACATTGCAGCGCGGCTGGGGAATCGTCCCCCTGCCGGCCGGTCCGCGGAGCCGACTGAACTGCTACGCTTGCTGCGTCATCCGCGGTCGGGCCAACTTATTGTTGAGGTAGCCGGGCAGCGTTATGGTAGATTGGCCGATATTGATGATCGGGAGACCGGCCAATACATTTTGGAATTGGCGGCTCATTTGTTGGCTTTTACGGGGGGAGTGATTGCCACAGAAGTAGGTGTCAAATCGGTTTATCTGCCCAAAGTAGGTGAAACGCCAATGTCTCTCACCGCGCCTACGCCCGTCTCGCAACTGCCAGACCCGAGCGCCTATGAACCGGCCACTTCCTCACCGGAGCCGGAGCCATCTTCGGCCAAACCTGAACTTGTGCCCAAACCTTCCCCGGAAGCTGAGGTCGCTTTTTTGGCTTCCTTAAAAGCCCAATCTCCAGAACCACAACCTCGCGGTTTTTTGGGACGTTCCAGCGCTGCCTCTCCCGGCGCATCGAGTCAGTTAACCGGCTTTAATCTGGCCGATGAGATTAATAAAATCGTCCAAACCCGCTTGTTGGTTTCTCCATTGGCTTCTACTACGGCCATAGACATCCTGTCGGATCCAGGCGGAGGGATTCAAATCAAGGTGAATGAAACTATTTATGCTGGACCTGATGACATTCCTGACCCTGAAGTGAAAGCCTTGATTAAAGATTCTATTAAACAGTGGGAGCGTACTTAGCAACCAACGGCGCTTATTAACTACCAAACCCTCCCCCTAACCGCAGAAAGCGACATCATGGGATACGAACAACTCAATCAAGTGATTAAAACTGCCCGTCGTCAGGGCAAAACGCCCGATTTGCGTCGAGTTGATTTGGCCGGTGCAGATTTAAAAGGTTTTGATTTGGCCGGAGTAGACTTGAGCGAGGCCAATTTAAGTAGGACAAATTTACGCAAAACCCGGCTGACCGGGGCCAATCTGAGCGGGGTAGACCTGAGTCACGCCAATTTGAAAAAAGCCGATTTACGCCAGGCCCGGCTGGATGGGGCCAATTTGACCGCCGCCAATCTGGATAGAGCCAACCTGGCCCACAGCACTATGCAGGGAGCCAATTTAGAGGCCACAAACCTGGACGGAGCAGATATGACCGGCGTCAATCTATCTGAAGCCCGTTTGCGCCGTACCAATTTGAGCCAGGGCCAGGCCAAACCCGATTGGCGCGGTTTTTTACAGCATCTTGGCCCTTATGTGATGGTCATTGGCGCGTTGGGCATTATCAATGCCCTCACCTCCCCCTCTTATCCCTGGTTTTTATTTCCGGCGGCGGCTTGGGGCATAGGCTTAAGTATCCATTTTTGGAATCTGGTTATCCGTTCTTTGCCCCGGCTCAGCGGGAAGTGGCGCGATTTTTGGGATCACTTGAGCGCCTATGTGTCCGTGATAGGGGCTTTGGGCATTATCAATGCCCTCACCTCCTCTTATCTCTGGTTTCTATTTCCGGCGGCAGCCTGGGGAATGGGGTTGGGTATCCATTTTTGGGTTGTTTTGATTGGCGGCGATGACGACCAAGCCGTTGTTGAGCCTGAAACGGACGAGACAGAAGAACAACCGGCTATCATTCGTGAGGCAGTACAGGCCCCCGCCAGACAGGAGTCGGTGGCCGGAAAAAATTTAACCAGCAAAACCCTCCAAGCCCATCTGGACAAAGCTCTGGCTTACCGGGAGCAAATTAGTGCCGTGCTGGCGGCTACAAGTGGGGGGATAGCTGAAGCGCGTTTACAGGATTTGGCCCGGCAGGTTGATGACTGGACCCAGGCGATTGCGGATTTAGCCGGGCGGGTTGACCGCTACCAGCACAATACCTTACTCCGCCACGATTTAGAGTCGGTGCCGCAATATATTGCCGATTTGAAAGTCCGGCTGGCCCAGGAAACCGATGAGGCCACCCGCGCCGAATTGCAGCGCACCCTGACCAATCGTAAAAACCAACTGGCTTCACTGGAACAGTTGCAGCGCATGATGAAAAGGGCCGAAATTCAAATTGAAAGCACCCTCTCGGCGCTGGGCACTATCTATTCGCAGATACTGACCGGCCAATCCACCAACCACGTGGCCGATTACGGCCATCTTTCGGCGGAGGTTGATGAAGAGGTGCGTATTTTACAGGATCAACTGGAAGCGTTGGAAGAGGTCAAACTGGCCAAAGAGTGATGAGTGAAGGTCAAAAAGTATGCTTTTCGTTCCTTGACAAAAAAGGCCATCTCCAAACCGGTAGATGGCCTTTTTGATTTGAAGTCAAGATAAATTTATAATTGTTCGCCCTCACCCAAAATGGCGTCAAAAATCGCTTGCAGTTCTTCTTGAGAATAAAAATGAATAACCAATTTCCCCGCCTCTTCATCGGTACGGGTTAGCTCAACTTTGGTGCCCAGTTGAGACTCAAACCTGGCGAGCATACTTTTATCGTGGGGCGTGAGCGGGGGGTGTTTGGGCTTGGGCGCTTCATCGCCGGAAAGAAGCTGCCGCACCAGGGTTTCGGTTTGGCGCACGTTCAATTCGCGTTTAATAATTGTTTCCAGCGCGTTCAGTTGGTCGCGCTGTTTCTTCAGGCTTAAAAGGGTACGGGCATGTCCCTCTGAAATTTTGCCTGCGGCCAGCGCCGCTTTGATTTCTTCCGGCAAATTCAAAAGCCGCACGGTGTTGGCGACGGCGGTCCGGCTTTTGCCCACGCGTTCGGCCACGGCTTCTTGAGTGAGGCCAAATTCTTCCATCAATTGGGTGTAGGCATCGGCTTCTTCCAGGGGGTTTAAATCGGCCCGCTGAATGTTTTCAACAATGGCCAGCTCCAGCATTTGTTGGGGGCTGGTTTCTTTGACAATGACCGGCACCACGCTCAAGCCGGCCAACCGGCTGGCTCTCCAGCGCCGTTCTCCCGCAATGAGCTGATACATTGTGCCATGCCGGGTGACAATCAGCGGTTGGATCAGGCCGTGTTCGATAATGGAGTTTGCCAGGTCTTGCAACTTTTCCTGGTCCATGTTCTGCCGGGGCTGGTGAGGGTTGGGCGCAATCTGGTCAACCGGCACGGTAATGGCCCCGGCCTGCACTTCAGGACTTACCGCCGGCGGGCCGTGGGGAATTAAAGCTCCTAGCCCTTTTCCCAAACCTCGCTTTTTGGTCATTTGAGTTTTCCTTTCCAGGTTTAAGACAGGATTGCACAAGTGTGTTCTGGGTTTTCTTGTTCCTACACTTTCTTGCTCCCAAACTCAGTTTGGGAGCAAACCCAGTTTGGGAAGAAAAGAAATGAGTTGTTTTTAAGCAACTTCTTATTTGTCGGTTATTTGCCGGCGCACCCGGCTGAGCACTTCTTCGGTGAGCACCCGGTAAGCCTTGCAGCCAACCGAGTCTGGGGCATACGCCAAAATATCTTCGCCGTAACTGGGTGCCTCGCCGAGACGAACATTGCGGGGAATAATGGTTTTGAAAATTTCAACCGGGAAATGTTCGCGTACCTCGTTGACTACGTCTGCGGCCAGGTTGGTGCGGCCATCATACATAGTCATCACCAACCCGGCAATATGCAGGTTGGGGTTCAGGCTGTCTCGCACCAGGTTAATGGTATAAACCAATTGGCTGAGTCCTTCCAAGGCCAGGTATTCACATTGGACGGGAATAATCACCCCATGATCAGAGGCGGTCAGGGCGTTGATGGTGAGCAAGCCTAGGCTGGGTGGGGTATCAATAAAAATAAAATCGTATTCGGTGCGGATTGGGGTTAGGGCCTTTTGCAAAACATTTTCGCGGGCCAGATGCTGCACTAACTCCACTTCAGCCGCAGCCAATTCCGGGGAAGCCGGGGCCACAAATAAACGTTCTCGGTTGGTGGCGATGATTGTTTCTTTGAGCGGGACTTTATTGATGAGGACGTCATACAAAGAAAGGTTATTATCCTCCAACTGAGCGCCCAAGCTGGAAGTGGCATTGGATTGGGGATCAGCGTCAACAATCAGCACCCGGGCTTGCCGAGCCGCAATAAACGCGGCCAGGTTAACCGCGGTGGTTGTTTTGCCCACCCCTCCTTTTTGATTGGCGATGCTATAAATGAAGGCAGATTGTTGGGTCATAAATTAAACGTAATTGTCACAAATTGAGTTTTTGTCAGGATTCGTCAAACAAGGCCCATTGTAACATGGCCCGAAGTGACAAACAAAATGGCAAGGTGGCTAAACGGCGTCGGCCCAAGATTGGATAAACAAAACCCACCCGTTTGGGGTGGGTTGGGTTGGACTGTGCGGTGCGGGCAGCGTTATCTTGGCATAATTGTCACCTTGCGGTTGTCATCGCTGCCGATACTTTTGGTGAATACTTTGGGGTGGTCTCGCAGCGCCAGGTGAATCAAACGCCGTTCGTGAGCAGGCATTGCTTCCAGAACCACCCGGCGATTGGTGGCTATGGCGCGTTCGGCCATTTTTTCGGCCATTTTTTGCAATGAACGGCGGCGGCGGACCCGATACGACTCGACATCAACCACCACCGGTTCCCAGCGACTAAAGTGTTTGCTGACCATCAAGCGCACCATATATTGCAGCACCTGCAAAGTTTCGCTGCGACGGCCAATCAGGATCCCCAGATCTCTTCCGGTGACATCTAAAACCAGCGGCGGTTCTTCGTCGGCCTCAACTAGCTCCGGGACCAGGCGAGTGGTAACCTGGGCCTCAATACCCATTCGTTCTAAAAGGCCAGCCAGATATTCTGCCGCTACCTCCGCCACACTTTCCGGCTGGCCCTGACCCTGGGTATGAGACAGCGGCTTTTCCATAGCGACAGCCGCGACAGCCGCGACTTCGTCAGAAACGCCTGATTCATCAGGTGGAGAGATATCGGGTTGTTCCTTGGGGGTCAACCGGACCTGCGCTTCTTCGGACCCAAGTCCAAAAACCCCTCGTTTACCTTCGTTGATAACTTCAATGTTAACTTGCTCCTGGGGTAAACCCAATTGGGCCAGACCCAACAGAATGGCTTCATCTACTGTTTTGGCCTTGATTTCAACAGTTTTAGCGTTTGCGTCGTTTTTTTCGTTTTGAACTTCTGACATTTTGACTTTTTGTATCTCCTCCTGGATTGGCAGAGGCCGAATCAGCCGAAACCGGGACAGGTTCCGGGTTTTTAGTTGAGGCGGGGGCTTTTGCCGGTTTTCCTGTGGGTGTGGCCGGTTGCAGTTGAGACTTGGTAAAGTATTGTTGCACAATGGCCAGCAGGTTGCTGACAAACCAGTACAAGGTCAACCCCGAAGGGACAACCAAGGCAAAATAGCCGAACATAAACGGCATAAATTTCATGATTGATTGCACCGAGGCTTGTTGGGGATCGGTGGTGGGGGTCGTCATCATTTGCTGCATATACAGTTGGGAAACTACTAGCAGAACCGGCAAAACCAAATAAGCGATGGCGTGGGGCCAACCAACTGAAGGGGGCAAAGGCCACAGCCATTCGATGCCGCCTCCCCAATCCGATACGGGGCCAGACAGGCTGGGAATCCAGAAAAAGCCCTCATTTAGTAAACCTTCCCTGGACAACAGTCGCAGGCTCTGATATAGGGCAAACCAGATAGGCATCTGCACCAGCATGGGAAGGCATCCTCCCAATGGATTAACGCCATGTTCCTTATACAGGGCCATCTGCTCTTGAGCCAACTTTTCCCGATCATTTTTATGTTTTTCTTGCAGCTCCTTCAATTTTGGCTGTAACTCTTGCATGGCCTTAGACGATTTGATTTGCTGCATGTTCAGGGGAAAGGTCAGCCCGCGCACTATCACGGTAAAAAGAATAATGGCAAAACCAAAGGAATAGGGAATGTTTACTTTGGCCAAAATATTGTTGAACCAGACCAAAATGAGGGCCAGCAGGTTGACAAATCTGTCCCAAATATTGCGACTGGGTTCATAAGTGGTAACAGCAACATCGGCCTCTAACGTGGCTCCGCCAAATTGTAAACTGGCTATATTGCTCAAGGTTTGACCGGGGGTTGAAGTGGAGGGAGGAATAGCGCCATAAACAATGCTCGCCTCCTCGCCCTGCGCCAAACTTCCCCGCCAGGAAAGCGTGTTATCATTAACATGCGCTTCAACAGCGCCGAGAGTGGCTGAGACCACCTTTTGGAGAACCAGACCCTCGGGCAAAGTATCGGTGAGGGTGGCATTGATGGTTTCCGCTCCCTCATTTTTTATAACAACGGTGTAAGTTACAACTTCGCCCAGGGCCACATCTTTGGTCCCCGCTATTTTTTCTAAGGTAACGCCTAATCCGGCAGCGGTAGAGGTTACGGCTGTTGGGGGGAGAACAGAAGGCGTTGGGGTTGCTACCGGTTCTGTTGTTGCTGCCGGTGTTGCTTCTTCAGGCGGTGAAAAGAACAGCCTGAAAGTGTTAAATAGAAAATAACTGGCAATAACAATGAGAACCAGGGGTAAAATCTTTGAAAGTTGCTCGCGCAAGATATGTATTATCCTCTCTAGCTAAAATACTCAAAACCCCGTTTCAGGGAACAGGATCGTATCCTCCCGGGTTAAACGGATGGCAGCGGGCAATCCGTTTAGCGGCCAACCACCCTCCTTTGATCAGGCCGTATTTGGCAATAGCTTGGTAGCCATAGTGAGAGCAGGTTGGATAGAACCGGCAACTCGGCGGTAAGGCCGGTGAAATAAACTTTTGGTAAAAGCGAATTAAGGCTAAAACTAACTGTTTCACTTGATTAAGTGACCGGACAATTCCCTAAAACTTACTGGTTATTATAGTTTTTATATCGCTTAAGACAACCATAAACCGGCTTTTTTAAGCAAATACTCCAGCGTTTGCTCAATTTCGGCATAGCCGGCCTGGCTAATGGGTTGTCGAGCGATAAAAACCAGATCAAACCCTGATTTTATCCGGGTAAGCCGCAAGCGAACGGCTTCACGCATCCGCCGCTTGATTTTGTTTCTTTGGACCGCTTTACCTAACCGTTTGCTGACCACAAAGCCAAACCGGCTATAATCCAGGTCATTTCGTAGAAAAGCCAGCACCATGAAGGGGCTGGCGTAAAACTTACCATTCTGCCGCACCTGCTGAAAATCACTGTTGCGGCGTAATCGTTGTTGTCGCCTCATCAAGTAAGCAGGAGTGCCGAGTCGTCGGCAAGAGCGATCTCAATCTGCGTTCCAATTGGTGCGCTTGGCATGCCGTCGTTGCACAGCCAATACTTTGCGTCCGCGCGTCCGCCGCGCTTTGAGAACATTGCGTCCCCCTCTGGTAGCCATGCGCGCCCGAAAACCGTGCACCCTGGCCCGGTGGCGACGTTTGGGTTGGTATGTCCTTTTAGGCATGTTTGTATAAAACCTCTGTTTCTAGTTTTAAGTGATGGACACGAAATTATACCTTATATGCCCTATGATTGGCAAAAAGCTTACTTTCATTGTGACTAATGGGTTGTTTGATATTGCTGGTCTAGCCGGGGCCAAAGAGGATTGATTTCAGGTAAGAGATTCAAAAACCCCCAAAAATTGGGGTTTTCAAAATTTTGATTTCTGTTATAATAAGAGCATAAGAGTGATTTAGTTTTTAGTGTTTTATTTTTCCTCCTCCTCCTTTCATTACCCCCGGGTGCTGCCCCCACCCGGGGGATTTTTTTGTTTTAAGGCTTTAATATCCCGTTTCCGGTAAGAGTATAGGCCAACTGTTGGGAGACTGAGCCGGTTCTGGCAAAACCAGGTCGGTTTGGTAGCGTAGCAACAGGCGGTAATCGTTGCGGGAAGGAGCGTCTTCATCTTCAGAATATTGGCTGACAATGCCGGTGGCGGTAACGGGTGTGCCAACCTTAATGAAGGGTTTTCTGATGCCGGTGCTTTGCCGGAGGTAAACTTTGGCCCAGCCGGTGTTGTCATCCAGCCAGAGGGTTGACCTTCCCTGGAATTGCACGGCCTGACCTTGCAGCATCACCAGCATTCCCTCGTAAGGTTCCAGCAGCGAGGTGGTGGCAAGAGGCAATGGTGGCGGTGGGAACCCGGCTTCCAGAAATTTGATGTCGCTACGCTCGTTTACTGCAATTTCAAATTCTTCGTGATATATTTTTAGAGTACCTTTTACTTCCACCTTATCGCCCAAGTTGAAATAGCGGTGATCTTCCGGCAGATAAATCAAAATGCCTGCCGTGTCATCTTGAATATACATGTTTCGCTTACCCAACACCCCCGGCGGAGCCGTTACCCTGCCTTTAACTTTGACCCATGCCCCAAGCGCCAACCGTTTGGCCTCAAAGATGTTGGCTTGCAGAGGCCCGGCCGAGGCGCGTGCCCAATTAGCCGCGTTGGGCGAGGGGCCGCAATCCTCGCTCCAATCAGCATGGCCGTCGGGCAGGCGACACCATGTTTCATCGTAGCCGGGGGTGTGGGGGTAACTGAAAGCGTCGATCAAATTGCCGTTGGGGTGAATTAAGGTGATCGTATCGCCGTCGTTGTTCAGGGAAAAGCCGGTCTGGTGGTGGTAGAACGTGGCAAACCCCCCGGCAGGGATGACCACGCCCAGCGGAATGTCGTAAACCCAGCCGGAGCTATCGGCCAGCCGCCAGCCGCCCAGGCCCACCGGCCGCTCCAGGGGATTAAAAAGTTCAATCCACTCGTCCTGATAGGTAGCCTCGCCGTTGCCGTCCCAATCCCAATCTCTGGGCGCGGGCAGGATTTCGTTGAGGTAAATGGTATCCGGCGGGGCCTGGCCTTCGATCCACACCGGCGCGCTGTAGGCGGCATCGCCGTCGGCCTGGACCGCCTTGACCCAAAAGAAGTGTCCCGGCAGAGCGTTGACCGTGGTTGACCATTGTCCGGTGGAGGCGGCCACAGGCATGGCGGCAAGAGGCAGATTGCCGTCGTAAAGGTATAGCGTCAACGGCTCCGGGTCGGGGTCAACAAAATCTACCACCGCGGGCAAAGTGCCGGTAGTGTTCAAAACGCTGCCCATCCAGGCCCCGTTCAGCCGTAAGGCCAGGGCCAGGTTGTTGTCTTCGGTGGCAAAAACGCGGCGCGCGCGCATGGCGTCAAACAAATCGGTTTGGGTGAGGGCCGGGGCAACCAGGCCGGTGCGGGTGGGGGAATCCGTGCCCCAGTGGGCGGTGTGAATGTCACTGTTATTGGTGGGCGCAACGCGCCAGCCAAGGGTGTTGCTCTGCACAAAAGCCGGCTCGTAAGTAACGTAACCCTGGGCATTGTTGCCAATTTCTTGCATAAAAACACGCGGCGCTGCATGGGGGTTGAAAACAAAGTTGTTAAAATCGCCGTCGTAATTGAGGCCGGGATGATTGAGTTGGGCAATGACCTCGGGATTGGCCGCCAGCCAATTGTAAAGTTTGGGCAAGGTATCAAACATGGGGTCAGTCCGGCTCAGGAGCGTATTGCTGTTGAACACATTGATGTGCCCATCGGTTTTGTGCGTCCACTCCAGACCCCGCAAGGCGATAAACTGGCCGGGGGCCGTGGCGTTAGCGGTTTGGTTGAGAGTATCGGCCCACTGGGCGGCAGAAATTTGCCAGCCGTGGTCGGTGATGGCAAAAAAGTGCAGGCCGGCGGCGCGGGCCATAGCCAGAGCATAATAGGGCGGGCCGGCTCCGTCGGAGTAGGTGGTGTGGGCGTGTAGATCGCCCCAATAGGCCTTCATGCCCTCCGGCAGCGGCGCAGGCGGCGGCGGGACAGCCAGTGGCGACGGAGGCATGGTGGGTTGGCCCGGATTGGGCAGCGTCCGCACAAAGTCGTGCGGCATTGAGTTGGTATCTACGGGCCAGATACGTTGCAGGCTGTGAGGTTCGGGCGCGGAGGCGTCCGGTTCCAGGCCCAGGGTGGCGTAGTCGCCGTTGCGATAAGCCACACTGTCCAGAATTTCATCGTTGGGGCCAAGCACCAGCAATTCGTCGCCGTTGTTGGCCAGCGCCCAATTGCCGCTGCCCCAGGCCGTGTATTTGGTTAAACTGCCTGTCTCAAAATCCGGCCAACTTTCAAAGCGAGCCTGAAATTGCGCCGCATCCTTGGCAATAACCAGGCAGGCATTGGCCGCCAGCGTGGCGCCAGGGGGAAGTTGGTACATACTTTCGCCGCCGCCGTTCACTTCTTCGTCGCCTGTTTTGTAGCCGGTCAGGTCCACCGGCCCGGCATTTGGATTGCACAACTCAATGAACTCGTCGCCTTCGGTGGAAGAGGTGGCGCCGTCGTACAAAAATTCGCTGATGAGGATGGGGGCGGGTGGAGAAGTGGTGGTAAAGGTAAAAACTTCATGGTGGGTCATATTATCCGGCGGGCCGTCCTGGTCGGTAACCTGGTCCGCAAATACGGTCACGGTACAGGTTTCGTTGTTGGCAAAATCGGTATCCGGGTTGAGGGTGTAATTTTGTGGACCGCCGCTAACCACGGCGGTATGTCCCCCGCTGGACGTGCAGTTGAGGTTGAACCAGGGATCGGTTACAACAACATCTTCGCTGAAATTGAGGTCAATGTTGGTATTAATGGCAATGCCAGTCGCGCCGTTGGGGGGGATAGTGCTGACGATGATGGGCGGAATGTCAGGAGGGCCGCACATTGCAAACAACGAACCATCTACCCTGACGCCGGGCGAAAAAAGCGCGCCGCCCGAACCCGTGGCTGTGGAATGTCTAACCAATGGGTCAGGGCCGGTCAGGTCGGGGTCACGGGTGAGGGATTGGTCGTCATTGGCTTCGTTGCCGTAAGGATAAACGGCCTGGACGATGGCGCCATTGTTGAGGGTGATTGTGTCCACGTCGTTATTCAGGCCCAGTTGGCCCGTGCTGGCGGTCTGGACAACCGCCCCGCCAAAGACGCCGGTGGGCGCGCCTCCGGCAAAAACCACAACGGGACATTGGTCCATTACTACAGTGCCGGCCGGAAACGTGTGCTTGAGGCCAACGCCGTCTGAGAGGGTCCAGCCTGAAATGTCAACGATACCACCGCTATTGTTGATAATTTCAATAAATTCATCGTCGCTGGCATCCCGGATACCATCGCCGTTGGCGTCTCCATTTGGATCGGCCGGGTCGGCATGGATTTCGTTGATGACCCAGTTGCCGGCAGCGGCAATGGTGGTGAAACTGAAGGCATAGTCCGCAACCATGGTATCCGGCGCACCGTCCTGGTCGGTGACCTGGGCCGCAAATACGGTTATGGTGCAGGTTTCGTTGTTGGCAAAATTGGTGTCCGGGTTGAGGGTGTAATTTTGCGGGCCGCCGCTGACCGTAGCGGAATGTCCCCCGCTGGACGTGCAGTTGAGATCGAACCAGGGGGCGGTTACGGCGACATCTTCACTGAAGCTGAGGTCAATATTGGCGTCAAGGGCAATGGCTGTTGCGCCGTTGGGTGGGGTAGTGCTGGCGACGGTGGGCGGCATATCGCCGGTTGGTAGCGTGATCTGTACGTTATCTAGCCCATACTCGTCTCGGTTGCCTGCGCCACTCACGTCGTCACCTGTCCATTTAAGATAGAAAAAATTGCCATTGGCAATGTTCAGGCCGGTGAGTGAAGTGGAGCGTGGCGTAGATTGCCAGGCGGGAAGCGCATCGGCTGCTTGCGGGGTGGTGAAGTCGAGGGCGACAATAGAAGTGTAAGTGATGTCATCTGACGAGTGAGAAAGGTTCAATGAGTTGGCCCGGTCTTGATCATTAAGATACCAGATGTCGTAGGCAATATTCAATTGAGTGAGGGTAGCGCCGGCGTTATTTTGGAGACGCAGGGTAATTTCTCCAGGGGTGAAATCGGTGCCTATAGGCTGGACGCCGAGAATGTTGTTTCCGCCGCCAACATCAAAGGCGTAAATGCCGCCGGTAGTGACGCCGCCCGCCGATAGACCTCTGGCAAAGTCGCCCGTTGTCTGGATGTCGCCAAAGAGAATATCGCCATCTGAGAGGCCGTTCACAATCCAGATATCCGAGTCTAATTGCCCAATATTTGGCGTGGGCGCAAAGCCACTGCCGCTAAAGCTATTGAAGTCTTCAGAAAAGGGAATAGGGCCGTTCCCATAGATTTTAAGGGGAGCGCAGAGCAAAAGAATCAGGATTGCCCCCAGGATAGATTTGACGAAAATGCGGACAGCCTTGATGAAATGACGATTCGCAAAGGATGCTGATCTGGTCATATTTCCTCCTCTTCCTAATTCAATTGTGACGATGGTGGGGTACGGCCTGGCTAACTTGAGCCAAATAAAAAAACCGTCACGCCCAATGCGTTAGCATCAAGCCGACGGTTATCTTAAAAACCTCAAGAGATGTTATTATTGACACAGTAAGTCCCTCCCTGAAAAATGGAAAGTCAATGCTGAATTGTGACCACTCCCTTTGCTCAACGGCTGGGGCGAGTGGTATGCCCAAAGTGACAAATCTTTGTGGCCAGATTTGTTTTCATCAAACTGCGTCAAACGCGGATTATAACATTATTAAGAATAGGTGGCAAAAAAGGGATTAAAAAAAAGCCGGCCCTTAAAGACCGGCTGAAAAAGCAAAATATTTGTCATTCCCGCAGGCGCGGGTCAAAGGCGTCGCGCAGGCCGTCGCCCAAAAAGTTGAAGGCCAGCACGGTTATGGTGAGGGCTACCGCCGGCGGGAAGAGGCCGTGTGGATAGGAACGTAATCCCTGGTAGGCCTCGTTGATCATAATGCCCCAACTGGGGGTGGGGGCGTTAACGCCCAGGCCGATAAAACTGAGAAAAGCCTCAAACAGGATGTAGCCGGGAATTTGCAGCGTTTCCTGCACAATGCACGGCCCTAAAATATTGGGCAAAATTTGCTTAAAGATAATCCCAAAATTTGAAACGCCAATGGCCCTGGCCGCCTCAACGTATTCCTTCTTTTTGACCGACAGGGTTTGGCCTCGGGCAATACGGGCCATGCCCAGCCAGTTCACCGCCCCCAGGGCCACAAAAACAAAAAATAGACCGCCCATGGCCTGGTCAAGATTCAGCAGAAGCCCCACCAAACCTTCATCTCCACCGCGCCGGCCTAACGATTTAAAGTAGACCTGCATCAAGATCACCACTATGAGCACCGGCAAACCATAGAGAAAGTCAACCAGGCGCATCATTAAATCGTCAGCGCGCCCGCCAACGTAACCGGCCACCATGCCGTAGACCAGGCCAATGATCAAACTCACCGTGGCCGCGACTATAGCCACCGACATAGAGACACGTGTTCCGTACAGGGTCCGGCTGTATATATCTCGGCCCAGGTTGTCGGCCCCAAACCAGTAGACAAAGCCTTGCAAATTGGGATTTTTTGATTCTTGGCCGGGTAGGGCATTATTATCTTGCAACGTTTGTTTGGCGTAAGCAGTCTGATTGGTGCGGTCTAATTCTTCCTGATGATCCTGCACGGAAAAAGCATTTACATAATCGGCAAAAATAGCTGCCAGGATTAGCAAAATAATAAAGATGAGACTACCAACCGCCACTCTGTTTTTAAGCAGTTGGTTGATGGCATCGCTCAACGGGCTGCGTTCGCGGCGTTGGGGCACACTTAAGGGTTTTGGCGCTTGTTCAACAACGGCCATAAGTCACTTTATACTCCCTCTCTAAATGTGGATAGGATTAGGACTAAAATTAACTTTTCTCGTTCCCAATTTGAGTTTGAGAGCGACAAAAACGTGGAAGTTATTTAATTTACGGTCTTTAGTCATAACGAATACGTGGATCGAGCCAGCCATAGATGATGTCTACGGCCAGATTAGCCAAAACCAGTAAAACGGCGTAGATGAGCGTGACGCCGGTAATAATGGGATAGTCGCGGTTACCGATACTGGTGACAAAGTGTTTGCCCATCCCCGGGATGCCAAAGATTTGCTCCACCACAAACGTGCCGGTGACCACGGCCACCAGCAGGGGGCCCAGTACGGTAATCACCGGGATCAGGCTGTTTTTGAGGGCGTGGATGACGATGACGGTCCGTTCATGCAATCCCTTGGCTCGGGCAGTACGAATGTAATCCTCCCGAATGATTTGCAGCAGGCTGGCGCGGGTCAGCCGGGCAATGGCCGCCGAGAACGCCGTACCCAGGGCAATGGCCGGTAAGAGAGCGTGGGCCCAAAAAGTTGGCCCCAATGAGGTAGGGAAAAGGCCCAATAAAAAGGGCGGTTTGGCCCCCCAGGTAGCAATGGGAATCCAGCCAAAAAGGTCGGGATAGAGCCGGCCCAGGGTTAGAGGAAAGATCCAGATCAGCAGCGGGCCTAAGACCAGGTTGGGAATGGAAAGTCCAACCACAGCCACAAAGCTGCTGGAATAGTCAATCCAGGTATTTTGTTTGAGCGCGGCAATGATTCCGGCCGGGATACCGATCAACACGGCCAGGGTCATGGCAATCATACCCAGTTGAAAGGAAATGGGGAAGGACTCCTTGACCAAATCATTGACCGTTCGACCGCGCAGTTTTAAGGCCATGCCCAGGTCGCCCCGGATAAGGCCCTGAGAAACGCCCAAACCGGCCGATTCCTGGACAATGTCACAACCGGGCACAAAATAGAGACCCCGGCAAATAACCCCGGTTACATCATCGCCCAAAATGTAAGAGGAAAATTGCCAACCCAGGGGCCAGTCCAGGTGATGCCGGCGTTCCAGGTTTTGCCGCACGGCTTTGGGCAGACTTTTATCACCTACAAAATCAAAGGGGCCGCCGGGAATGGCCCTCATCAGGGCAAAAATAGCAAAAGCCAATAATAATATTACCGGAATAGACCAGAGCAGGCGACGGACAATGTAAGCAAACATAGCGTACTCCTTTCCAGTTTTTGCCAAAAACGTGAAACGTAGAACGTGACAAATCTTATTGACTCCTCACGTTTCACCTTTTACGTTTTAATTGTTTTGAGCGACGCAGTTTTACCGTTACCGGCAAAACTGCGTCGCTATGATGTTCCTTACCTTTTGTTTTGGAAAGGATAAATTAAAAGTTACTCACCGAGAGCGGCTTTTTTGGCTTCCCAATCAATCTTCCACTCGGCAATGGGGTCGCCGGTAACCGGGCTGATGACCGGGGTGACCCAAGGCTTGTACAGCCGGACGTAAGTGTAGTAGTAGAGGGGCGCGATGGCCGCTTCCTCGTCAATGAAGATGGTCTCAGCCTGCTTGTACAACTCCAGGCGTTTGGCCGGGTCTGGCTCAAAAGCGGCTTCTTCAACCAGGGCGTCAAAGTCGGGATTGTTGAACTTGGCATAGTTCTGGCCGCTCTTGGAGTTGAAGACCTCGTTCAGCCAGTTGTTGCTGTCAGGATAGTCCGCGCACCAACCCAGGCGATAAACATTGGGCTTCTCCTCATCAGGCGATTCAGGCAGCAAAGTCTTCAGGTAAACGGCCCATTCCTGATTTTCAATGGTCATCGTGGCCTTGGGGAAGGCTTCTTGCCACATCGCCTGGACGGCCTGGGCAATCTGGGCATGCGCTTCAGAGGTGTTGTACATCAGCACAATGTCAAGACCCTCGCCGTCGGGATAACCCGCTTCGGCCAGCCAGGCCTGGGCCTGGGCCACCTGGTCGGCATAATTCGCTTCAACCATCCACCCGCCGATGTCAAAATCGGTAGCTACGTTGCCAAAGATGCCCGGCGGGGCAAAGGAGTGGGCCGGCAACTGGTCGCCCTTGGTTACGTTGTCAATCAAGCTCTGGCGGTCAATGGCGGCGGCAAAGGCTTTGCGCACCAGCACATTGTCAAACGGCGGCTTGGAATTGACAAAGCCGTAGTAGTAGGTGCACAGGCGCGGCGCAATCAAGAGTTCCTGGCTGAGTTGCGGATCGGCCTTGATGCGATCCATGTCGGGCAGGGGAGGACCCCAACCGGGATCGGCCATCATATCCACTTCATTATTTTCGTACATTGATTGGACGGTAGAAGCTTCTTGAATAATGGGGCCGCCAAACAACTCGATCTGGACGCTATCGGCATCTACCCACAACGGGTTCTTTTCGATCCAGATTTCTGAGCCGTGGGTCCACTCCTTCAGGGTGTAGGGGCCGTTGGTCACAATCAGGCCGGCCTCGGTCCAGTTATCGCCCCATGACTCGATGGCTGCTTGCGGTTCCGGGAAGGTGACCCACATAGCCGCGATGGAGGGGAAGTAGGCCGCCGGTTCTTTCAGCGTGAATTCAACAGTGGTATCGTCCGGCGCGCTCACGCCAACGGCCGCCTTGATGTCTTCAAAGTCTTCGGCACCGGGATCGGCGGTATTGAATTCTTCAGCGCCGGCAATCACATACAGCACATAGGCATAGTCTGAAGCTGAGTTGGGGTCTAGCGTGCGCAATACGCCGTAAACCACATCCTGAGCCGTCACTACTCCCAAATCCTCAAACTCGCCGGTGTTGGGATCACGATGAACCCAGTGGATGTCATCCCGCAAATTGAAGGTCCAGATCAAACCATCATCCGATACACTCCAGTCGGTAGCCAGGGCCGGCACCACATTGGCGTCCTCATCAAAGCTGGCTAAACCCGTAAACATCTGGCGAATGTAGAAGATGGAGGTAGTGTCTGTTGCCAACGAAGGATCAAGGCTGGGAGGTTCAGTTCCGGTTACTGCATCCAGTCTGACACGTCCAGCATCGGGGTCTTCGGGAGCTACTTCAACGACCTTTTCAACTTCTACTTCCTTGACTACTTCAACCGTTTCTACCACGGTCACAGTTTCGCCTTGCACTTCTTTTTCAACGATGACCGTTTCCACAATAGTTTGCGGTTCTGGTTGAGCGCCGCATTGAGCCGCGATCACGCCCAACAGAGCTACGACTACCAAAAATAAAAGGGTCTTTTTGGAAAACATCATTCTTATCTCCTCTTACCTAAAAAATTAACTAACTGTTTTGGCCAAAACAGTTGGCCATCTTTCCATCATCAAAAATGTACATTTTTGCGGTAAGCAACCGGCCCAACCTACCCTGACCGCCTTACTCAGCCGCATTGCCAATCAGACAATCAAATTTTTTCATCACCTCCTTTCTTGATACAGGCCAAAATTTCCGTATCACAAAACTTACATTTTTTGTAGAACAGATTATTGTCCGTTCTATAGGGCAACCCGTTATTATGACGGTTGGCAACTATCAAACAGATGGCAGGCCACCCAATGACCCGCTTCCACCTCACTGAATTTGGGTTCAACCATAGCGCAGTCAATGCCGTATGTTTGCATCACGCGCGATTTAGCCGGGCAGCGGGTGCAGAAGTTGCAGCCTTTGGGCGGATTGGCCGGGCTGGGCACATCGCCCTGTAAAATAACCCGGCGTTTCTCTCGTTCTGCCTCGGCGATGGGGTCGGGAATAGGCACAGCCAGGAGCAAGGCCTGGGTATACGGATGCAGCGGGTTTTCGTAAAGGGTGGTGCGGTCGGTTTTTTCCATAATTTTGCCCAGGTACATCACGGCCACTCTGTCGCTGATGTGGCGCACCACCGACAGGTCATGGGCAATGAAAAGGTAGGTCAGGTTGAACTCTTCTTGCAGCCGTTTCAATAGATTAATCACTTGAGCCTGAATGGACACATCGAGCGCGGAAATCGGCTCATCGCACACAATAAAATCTGGCTGCACGGCCAGGGCGCGGGCTACGCCAATGCGCTGCCGCTGGCCGCCGGAAAATTCGTGAGGGTAGCGGTTGATAAAGTAGGGGTTCAACCCTACAATTTCCAGCAATTCTTTGACTCGCTCCCGGCGAGCCTTGCCGCTTAAAAGATTATGCACTTCCAGCGGCTCGCCAATAATGCTGCCCACCGTCATGCGGGGATTCAAGGAGGCATAGGGGTCTTGAAAGATCATTTGGATGTGACGGCGCATGCGGCGCATTCCTTCGCCCTTGAGGGTGGTTAGTTCCTTATCCTCAAAAATAACCGAACCGGCTGTGGGCCGGTAGAGTTGCAGAATGGCCCGGCCCGTTGTGCTTTTGCCGCAGCCGCTTTCGCCCACCAGGCCCAGGGTTTCACCTTTTTTAACCTCAAAGGTGATATCGTCTACGGCTTTGATGTCTCCCACATGCTTTTGGAAAATAATTCCCTTGGTGATAGGGAAGTACATTTTTAGATTTTTTACGCTGAGGAGGGTTTGGTGTTTACCGTTACCGTTTGTGGTCATGTTTTTCTTGCCTCAATTACAGAACTAAACTACTTCTTGATAGGGCTGCTCAACTGTTGGTTGAGCCGTGACTACATCTACGTGGCAGGCCACTTTGTGATTGATACCAGTGGTCTTTAAGGGGGGCATCTCGCGGGTGCATATCTCAATGCGGTAGTTGCAGCGTTCATAGAAGGGACATCCTGGGGGCAGATTGATTAAATCTGGCGGAAGGCCCTCAATGGATTTGAGTTGTTTGGGCCGTTCTTCATCCAGGCGGGGGAGAGACCCCAGCAGACCGATGGTGTAGGGATGGCGAGGATTCAGGTATAACTCTTTAACCGGCGCTTCTTCAACAATATAACCGGCGTACATCACAATCACTCTGTCGGCCAACCCGGCTACCACGCCCAGATCGTGGGTAATCCAGATAATGGCCATGCCCAATTCATCCCGCAGCCGTTTCACCAGGTCCACAATCTGGGCTTGAATGGTAACATCCAGAGCCGTGGTCGGCTCATCGGCGATAAGGAGTTGTGGGTTACAAGAAAGGCCCATGGCAATCATCGCCCGCTGGCGCATCCCGCCGGAGAATTGATGGGGATAATCATCAATCCTGTCTGCGGCGGAGGGGATGCCAACCAGTTGCAATAACTCAATGGCTCTGGTGCGGGCCTGTTTTTTATCCATCCCCAGGTGAAGTTCCAGGGCTTCACTGATCTGACGCCCTACCGTTAAAACAGGATTGAGAGACGTCATCGGGTCTTGAAAGATCATCGAGATTTTGTTGCCCCGAATAGAGCGGATTTCATCGTTGCTGATTTTGAGCAGGTTGCGGTTTTCAAAAAGCACTTCGCCCGCTACAACTTTACCGGGCGGCGAGGGAATCAGACGAATGAGTGACATTACACTAACGCTCTTACCGCAACCGCTTTCACCCACAATGCCCAGCGTCTCGCCTTCGTCCAGGGTGTAGTCAATCCCATTAACGGCATGCACCACGCCGTCTTGGGTAAAAAATTGAGTGGTTAAGTTTTTTACTTCAAGTAAAGTGGCCATACAGGTCTCCCTTAAAAAATAGTGTCACGTATTAGGTGTCAGGTGTAACGCCTTAGAGGGCTTCAATATAGACATACTGAAACTTTGGTACTTTAATCGGTGGAATCCGGAAATTTTTTACATAAGGCTTGATCAACCAGTTTTCAACTTCAAAATAAAGTGGAATCCAGGCCGCATCGTCCAGGATGAGTTGTTCGACTTGTCGGTACAGGGCCAAACGTTCCGGTATATTTTGCGTGCCTCGAGCCTCATTCAAGAGATCGTCTACCACCGGATTGTGATACCGGCCGTAGTTTTGGGCGCTTTTAGAATGAAACAGTACTTCCAAAAAATTCTGGGGGTCGGGGTAGTCGGCCACCCAACCCAGGTAGTACATTTGATAAGGGGTATCAGGCCGATTCAAATTGGCCAAAAATTCAGGAAAGGGTACCTGCTCTACCCTGATTTCTAACCCCAAATTTGTCCGGTAAGAAGCGGCAATGGTTTGGTAGAGATTTCCGGCGCCAGTGCCCACGTGCAGGGTGAGAGGGGGCAATTGACTAACATCCCCGTAAGAGGATTCTGCAATCAAATCCAGAGCATGCTCCAGATCGAATTCATAATCGCTCAAGTCAGGATTTTGATAACCGGGCATGTTCAGGGGCACAATGCCGTTGGCCACGTATACATTGCCCTGCACCGCTTTCACAATCGTTCGTTTATCCAGGGCCAGGTTAAGGGCCTGGCGAATTTTAACGTTGTCAAAGGGCGGCTGCTGAACGTTAAAACCGATATAATTGACGCTCAACAAATTGACCGATACCAGTTCCTGACTGAGAGGGTTGTTTGGATCGGCCACTGTAGCTAAATTATTATTGCTGACCTGGATAATATCATAAGTCACCCCCTCCGGCCGTCCCAGCAAGCCCAATCCTTTTTCGTAACCGCTCAGCAGGTCAAGGGGGATATTAAAAAAGCACGTAATTTGCTTCAGAATGGGTTTTGGCTCCCGGTAATAGTTCTGGTTTTTTTCCAGCACAATCATGTTTTGGCCTAAAAGAGAGAGTTTGAACGGCCCGCTGCCGTTTGGCTGCGTGAACCAGGTTGCGCCGCCGGATTCCACATTTTGCCGGTCGAGCACGTAAGCGGTGGGGTAGGCCATTTTGGCCAGAAAAAAGCCCTTGGGTTCGTCAATGGTCAGTTGAAGGGTCCGGTCGTCTACCACCGCTACGCCTCTTACTTCGTTAACCTGGCCTTGCAATTTTTCCCGGCAGCCCACAATATCGCCCAGGTAGGTGCCGGCGGTGTGGGAGCCGGTCGCCGGGTCGCAGGCTCGCTCAAACGACCATTTAAAATCTTGGGCGCGGATGGGTTGGCCGTTATGAAATTGAGCTTCCGGTCTGAGCCTGAAGGTGTAAACCAAACCATCGGGGGAAATGTTGTAACTCTCGGCCAGGTCCGGCATCAAGTTTAGTTCAGGGTCATAGGCCATCAGGCCGCTGAATATCTCCACAATGTATTCAAACGAAAATGCATCGCCAGTCAGGTGCGGATCCAGGGTGGTAGGTTTGGCGCTGGGCAAATGCAAAACTTGCCGGTCGGCCAGATTGAGCGTAGGCGTTGGCGTAACGGTGGGCGTAAAGGTGGGTTCCTCCGTAACTTCCGGGGTTTCTGTCGCTGGCTCAGGGGTCGAGGTGGGGGAAGCAGGTTCAGGCGTGCTGGTGCTGGTGGAAGTAGGCGAGACGCTGTTTTCTGAAACTCTGGTGCTGGCCGGACGGTTGTTGGGGCCACCCAAAAGCCCCGAACTACAGGCCAGCCCAAAACTCAAAAGTAAAACCGCTCCCGCAAACGGCATGAAACGCGGCCAATGCGGTAAAGCTGCTGCGCCAGGCCCTGAATTAATCCGAAACCTCATCTCAATTTTTAATGTTCAGCAATTAAGATATGTTGAAACTTTGGTACCTTGATTGGCGGAATCTGGTAATTTTGCACATAGGGTTTTACCAGCCAGTTTTCCACGTCAAAGGTCAATGGAATCCAGACGGCGTCGTCCAGGATGAGCTGTTCGGCCTGTTGGTAGAGGGCCAAACGCTCGTTAGCATCTTGGGCGCCTCGCGCCTCGTTCAGCAGAACGTCCACGGCCGGGTTGCTATAACCGCCGTGATTCTGGGCGCTATCAGAATGGAAGAGAATTTCCAAAAAATTCTGCGGGTCAGGATAGTCCGCAATCCAGCCGAGTTGGTACATTTGATAAGGGCTGTCGGGCCGGTTCAAATCTTGCAAAAATTCGGCCCAGGGCAGTTCTTCTACCTCAATCTGTAATCCCAGGTTTTGTTCGTAAGATTTAACCAGGGCTTCCACAATATCCCCCGCGCCGCTCACGTGCAAGGTTATTGGCGGCAACTGGGCTACATCGCCGTAGGATGACTGGGCAATTAATGCCAGGGCGCGTTCTGGGTCAAACTCATAACCTTTCAGGTCGGGATTATCATAGTCCGGCATGCCGGGCGGCACAATGCCGTTGGCCACGGGCACGGTGCCTCGATAAATGGCTTTGACCACCCGCTCTTTGTCCAGCCCCAGGTTAAGGGCCTGGCGAATTTTAACATCATCAAAGGGGGGCTGCCTGACATTAAAGCCAATGTAAAACACGCTCAAGGCGTTGGTTGACACAAATTCGCCGCTAACGGCGTTATTGGGGTCTGTAACCCGGGCATAATCCGACAGGCTTACGGGTATAATATCGTAGGTGGCTTTGTCGGGCAATTCCAACGCCTCCACAATTTTTGGAGGAAATCCTTTTTCGTAGCCTGTTCTCAAATCAACGGGCACATTCACCAGGTAAAGTACGCGGCCCAGCACCGGCTGGGGGTCTCGATAGAAATTTTGGTTTTTTTCCAAAACAATCAGATTGGGATTGGGTAGCGATAGTTTAAAAGGCCCGCTGCCGTTCGGTTCGGTGAACCAGGTGGGGCCGCCCATTTCAACGTTCTCCCGGTCCAACACGTAAGCGGTGGGATAGGTCATTTTGGCCAGAAAGAAGCTTTTGGGTTCATCAATGGTCAGTTGAAGGGTCAGGTCGTCAATTACGACCACGCCGGCCACTTCATCGGCTCTATCTTGTAATTTATCCCGGCAGCCCACAATGTCGCCCAGGTAGGTATCGGCAGTGTAGGAACGAGTGGCCGGGTCGCAGGCTCGCTCAAACGACCACTTAAAATCTTGGGCGCGGACGGGTTTGCCGTCCTGGAATTTGGCTTCGGGTCTGATGTTGAAGGTGTATACCAGCCCGTCGTCGGAGATTTCGTAACTTTCGGCCAGATCGGGGATCAGGTTTAAGGCAGGATCGTAGGCCATCAGGCCGCTAAAAATCTCTACCACGTACTCAGCCGAGGTGGCGTCGCCGCTCAGGTGAGGATCAAAAGTTGGCGGATTGCCTCCCGGCAAAATCAAAACCTGCTCTTTGGCCAGATTTTGATCAGGTTGGGTTTCTTTAGTTGTATCTGTGGCGGTTTCTTCGGTTTGAGGGGTTTCAGAAGCCTCATTGTTGGTCGCAGATTCGTTAATAGCGGCCGGGTTGTCATCACTGGGCAAGGAACCGCCCCTGTTATCAAAAGCTTCTGTCGCTGCTGGAGGGGCCTTTTGGTCACTCTCAATACCGGGAACACCTAAACCACAGGCAAGGCTAAAACTCAGAAGCATAACTACAAAGAGAAAAATCAAACGCTTCTGGTATAGCAAACATACGATACCTGGCATACTTATCTCCAAAGGATCAGTCGTTGACCCCCCTCCGTAGTTTATTAAACTGTTGTCGCTTTTCCAGAGAGGGATATTTTCAGGTTGGCTTGGGTCTGGCCGATTTGCCATTTAGTTAACAAGCAGAAAAGCGAGAGTTATTTTACGTGAATGGGAGCAAATGTCAAGCATTCTGACATAAAATCAGGTTTGAGGGACCCAACTGACAAACCCCATAGATATATTCTATTGTACCTTACTTGGTCTCTGAGTCAATTCAGATGGCAACTTGCTCCCCCTCATATTCGTGGTAAAATTTTAACAGTTAAGCCTCAACTGCGGAGTCCCAAAATGCCCAAAACAAATCAAAAATTACGGGTGGCCATGCTGGCCTGGGAAATTGGTCGAAGCGCCAGCGGTCTGGGGGCCAAAGTGGGCGGCCTGGGGGTGATTGTGGAAGAGCTGCCGCCGGAGTTGGTGAAAGCTGCCACCAAACAGGGCCTTGATCTGGAGATTGAAACGCTCAGCCCCTGCTTTGCCCATTACGACAAAAGCCAACTCACTAAACTTGAGCTGCGCCTGCCCGTTACCCTTGAAGGACATACTTTTGACTTTGAAATTTACCAACACGTTTTTCCCGACGGCCAAAAGGTTGTTTACTTTTGGGACGAGTGGCAACTTCACTGGACCCATGCCAATGCCATCTACCCCACCGATCCCCAGGTGGCGCTCAAACTACATGCCGCTGTCTGCCAGGCGATGGCCGGTTACATTAAGCAGGGCAATTTTGATACTATCCACCTGCATGACTATCATGTCGGCCTTGTCCCCTTTTATTTGGGCGATGATTATCTGAGCGAGGTGCCGGTTCATTTCACCATTCACAATGCCACCTACCAGGGCATCATCCCCCTCATTGGCGGCGGGTATAATTCTCTTAACCGGATCAACCTGCCCGGCGAAAAACTGTTCCACAAATATTTTGACTTTTTTGATAACCTCAACCTGATGAAAGCCTGCATGCTCAAAGTGCATGAAACCGGCGGCAAAATCACCACCGTTAGCGGCGATCTGGCCGGAACGTGGGGCTACGCCGCCGAACTCCGCGAAAGTCACGACACGCTTTGGCACCGGGCTTATGCCCAAAAAGGCAGCCCGCCGGGCGAGGTGTTTGTGCCTAACCGCCACCTTGAACTTTTTGAAAAGTTACCCGTTGCCGGCATCACCAATGGCATGAGCGACCGCAATCGCGCTGAAAATCTGCCGGAACTTAAGGCCAAAGTGCTGCGCCAAATGCAAAATAAGCGCGGCCCCCAGAATCCCATTTTCCAAAATCTCACCACCCAGGCCGAAATGCTGGCCCGCGACCATACCTTTGATGTGGACCATTTGCCGGTGAAGGCCGAGCTAAAACGGCTGCTGCACCTGGAAACATTTGGCGCCGAACCGCAAGGGGATCCGGTTTTGCTCACCGCCGTCGGGCGGTTGGTTGAGCAGAAAAATCTGGGCCTAGTGGCCGACATTATTGAGCGCACCCTGGCCTACGATACCGGCGCTAAATTCATCATCCTCGCCTCTGCCCCGGATGGGGATGCCGGAGGCAAGGCCAGCGAGATGAATTTCTTCCGGCTGGCCCATCTCTATCCTGGCCGAGTTTATTTCAACAATACCTTCAACCTGCCCCTGTCCAAACTCATGCTGACCGGCGGCGATTTTTGCCTTATTCCTTCCCGTTTTGAGCCGTGCGGCCTGGTAGATTACGAAGCTTCGCTGGTGGGCAATGTTGTGATTGGCCGGGCCACCGGCGGCCTGACCAAAGTGCGCCACTGCGCCTATCTGTATGAATGGCTTGACATCAGCGACCGGGCGGGCGAGGCCGACGCCTTTTTCTGGCAAATCAAGGCCGCCCTCGATACCTATCGTCACCAACCCGCCCGTCATGCCGAGATGGCCCAAACAGCGATGCGGATTGAGGCCAGTTGGGATACTTCCGCCGGCCAATATGTTGAGATGTACCGTTACGGCCTGTTGGTCAAAAAATGGCACGTTGAGCGCCAGCAACTTATAGAGAAATTCGCCAAATGGCTCAAAAAAGATCGAGCCATGTTTGCCGAATTTTTCATCCCCGGCCAAGATGAATACCGAGATAATTTTGATTGGATATTAAAAGCGGCGCTGGAACGTAAAATCGGTTAAATTGCCGGCCCGGCCAACCAAGTAAAAAGAGTCATAACTTTCTTTGACTCTCTTGGCTACATCATTTATAATGGCGGCTGGTTAAATTACAGCAGTTGCACGTTGCCCCCAGGCGAGGATAAGCTTCGCCCCTTGTGCGTCACTTCTACGATAGAAGATTAACCGCATCAGTTCTAAAATTCCATTTGTTGCTAATTGGCATTACAGTTGAATATTTAACTTAAACATATTACCCTATTTAAATGTTGGAGGAACATTTACAATGACAACAAAAGTTGGTATTAACGGATTTGGCCGCATTGGCCGACAAGTGTTCAAAGCGATCCGCGACACCTATCCTGACACCCTGGAAGTGGTTGCGGTCAACGATATTGGCAACGTGGCCACCATGGCTCACTTGCTCAAATACGACTCAAACTATGGCAAGTTTGACGGTAATATTGAAGTGGTTGAAGACGGGCTGAAGGTAGATGGCAAACTGCTCAAAGTGCTGGCCGAGCGCGACCCGGCCAAGCTGCCCTGGGGCAAGTTGGGCGTAGACATTGTGGTCGAATCTACCGGCATTTTCCGCGACCGGGAGGGAGCCGGCAAACACCTGCAAGCCGGCGCCAAGAAGGTCATTATCAGCGCCCCGGCCAAAGGCGAAGATTTGACGGTGGTGTTAGGCGTGAACGAAGAACAGTATGATCCGGCCAAGCATCATATTGTGTCCAACGCCTCCTGCACCACCAACTGCCTGGCCCCGGCGGCCAAAGTGGTCAATGATAAGTTTGGCATTGTCAAGGGCTTGATGACCACCATCCATGCCTACACCAACGACCAGAGCATTTTGGATTTGCCCCACAAAGACCTGCGCCGCGCTCGCGCCGCCGCTATGAGCATTATTCCTACCACTACCGGCGCGGCCAAAGCCGTGGCTCTGGTTATTCCTGAACTCAAGGGTAAGTTTGATGGTTATGCCCTGCGCGTGCCCACTTCCACGGTGTCAGTGGTTGACTTTGTGGCCGAGGTGAAAAAAGAAGTTACTACCGAAGAACTCCGCGCCGCCCTGAAAGAAGCCGCAGCCAAGAGCAAAGTGATGGACTACGTGGAAGAACCGCTGGTTTCCATAGACTACAAAGGCAACCCGGCGTCCAGCTCCATTGACGCTGAATTTTGCCAGGCCCTTGGCGGCAATCTGGTAAAAGTGGTCACCTGGTATGACAACGAGTGGGGTTACTCCTGCCGCACCGCCGACCTGGCCGATCTGATGGCGAGCAAGCTCTAAAACTCTAAAAGTCATCTGCCCAATCAGGAGTGAAAAAGGACATCTTTTCATTCCTTCTCGAATTATTCAGGAGTGCGGAATCCATCCCGCACTCCTTTCGTTTTTGGTCAAAATGGAGCCGCATCTTTGTGTTGAGTTTAAGTTGACGGCATTAAGGAAAAATGTTATAATTTTGTTTGAGATACGGCATAAGTTAGACACTCCGCACAGTTTTGTGCAACTTTAGTCCCTATTCCCCCAACCCAAAAATCTTTATAAGGCTCTGATTTCTCTGAATTATTAATTTGAAAAAATACTTTGGCAGCATCCCCTAAATTACCACTAAATGGGCTTGTCGGTATGCACTTAAACTTGTTTGGCGGCCTCACTTAAGCAGTCGGTCGCCAGACAGTGAAGCGATAAATGTTGTCCCTGTAACTTTATGAACTCTATCTGGCAGAAATGGCCCTGCAGGGGCTTAAAACCTATAGTTTTTACTGTTAAATACAATAACAAAAACCGCAGTTGATAACCTTTCGTCAACACATTTTCTGGAGCTTTTATTATGAATATGGCTGAACTTGAAGCCAAGACTCTTGAAGAATTGAGAAGTCTGGCTAAAGAATTTGAAGTTTCTGGGTACACCAAGCTCAAAAAGAGCGATCTGGTTTTAAAAATATTGAAGGCCAATGCCGAGGCTCAAGGTTTTATTTTTGGCGGCGGCGTGTTGGAAATCATCCAAGATGGGATAGGGTTTCTCCGTTCGGTGGATTTATTGCCCGGGCCGGAGGATATTTACGTTTCGCAAAGCCAAATCCGGCGGTTTGGCCTGCGTACCGGCGATATGGTGATTGGACAGGTGCGCCCACCCAAAGATACGGAAAAGTATTTTGGCTTATTGCGGGTGGAAGCAGTTAATGGGCTTGATCCTGAAGCGGCCAAAAAACGACCGATTTTTGAGCGATTAACCCCCATCTTCCCGGAAGAGCGATTAAAGCTGGAAACCCGCAAAGATATCCTCTCTACTCGTTTGCTAGATATGTTAGCTCCCATTGGCCGGGGGCAACGCGGTTTGATTGTTTCCCCACCTAAAGCGGGCAAAACTACCATTCTCAAACAAATTGCCAATGGCCTCACGGCCAATCACCAGGATTTGCACATGATGGTCGTGCTTATTGGCGAGCGCCCCGAAGAAGTAACCGACATGGATCGTTCTGTAGAAGCCGAAGTGATGGCCGCCACCTTTGACGACCCGGAAACCTCACAAACCCGCGTGGCCGAAATGGCCCTGGCCAAAGCCAAACGTTTGGTTGAGGGAGGCCGCGACGTGGTAATTTTGATGGACTCTCTAACCCGTTTGGCCCGGGCCTATAACATGGTGGTGCCGCCCAGCGGCCGCACCCTCTCGGGTGGGATTGACCCGGCGGCGTTATATCCCCCCAAGCGGTTTTTTGGCGCAGCCCGAAATATTGAGGAGGGAGGTAGCCTGACCATCATTGCTACTTGTCTGGTGGATACGGGTAGTCGCATGGACGATGTGATCTACGAGGAATTCAAAGGCACGGGTAATATGGAAATGCACCTTAGCCGCAAACTCTCCGAGCGTCGTTTCTTCCCGGCCATTGATATTGAGCGCTCCAGTACCCGCCGTGAGGACCTCCTGTTATCGCCGGATGACCTATCCCGGGTATGGACGCTGCGCCGGATGATTACGGCCGTGGGCGGCGGCACCGAAGCCACCGAAATGGTTCTGGAACGTTTGCCCAAAACGGAAAACAACACCGAATTTTTGGCCACCCTTAACAAAGAAATCTACTAAGGGGTCTATCTCAATTTAGGCCGTAAGTAGTAGGGACAGGACATTGACCTGTCCCTACCGCCAAAATTTTGGGCCGCACCCTCTACTAAGGCTTAATTTGACGCCCCCCGGATAAGTGATTATTATACTTGTCTGTTTACGGGTGTCTGTAAGCATAAACCTGATTGGCTGAGAAGAGTCTTATGCAACCCTCCGTGGTCAAAAAACAGTTTAACACCACTTCAGACCCAGCCTCGTTTGGTGAGGCGCCAATGATAAACTCCTATCGTCGTTTGCAAAACATGGTGATTTTGCCCTTCCAGAAGTTGATCCGTGATGATGCCCTGTTGCGCCGTGTCTCAACTCATCTCATTGTTATCCTGCTGGTGGTGGTGGCCGTTGGCTTGAGTAATATTCATTTCTCCACGAGCAATGCTGTTCGTTCTTTCAAACAAGAAGCCGTTGTCGAGGAGCCGGTTGTGGCCCCGGTAACCGCAGAAGAAAGCGCGCCATTGACGCTGCCGGCCAGTTTGAACAGTGTTGAAGATGACGTACTGGTGCGGGCAGTTGTGCCCCATACAATTATCCCGGACCGGACCAAAGAAGAAATCACAACCTATGTAGTTGAATTTGGCGATACTGTTTTTGATATTGCCTTCAGATATGGTTTAGCCCCTGAAACCATCATGTGGTCTAACCCCAGCCTGGGCGATAACCCGGACTTGTTGCGGGTAGGCCAGGAGTTAACTATTTTGCCGGTTGATGGCGTGTACCATCAAGTAGGGGGAGATGATACCCTTGAGGGTATTGCTGCCACTTACAAAGTGGAACCAGCCGCAATCATTGACTATTTTTTGAACGAGTTGGATCCCGACGAGCCGATTATTCAACCGGGACAATGGCTGGTGGTGCCCGGCGGCACCAAGCCTTATGTGCCCCGCACGGTAACGGCTTATAGCGGCCCTGTGCCTGAAGATGCTACCAAAGGAACGGGTATATTTGGTTGGCCGGCCAGCGGCTCGATTACGCAGGGCTATTGGGGAGGGCATCGCGGTTTAGACATAGGTGGTTGGTTAGGCGCGCCGATTACGGCTTCGGACTCCGGCCATGTGATAGCGACCGGTTGGGATGACACCGGCTACGGCTATGTGGTGGTTATTGACCATGGCAATGGTTTTCAAACCCTGTATGCTCACTTGCAAGCCTATTACGTGGAAGCAGGCGATGATGTAGCCAAAGGCCAGACCATTGCCGAAATGGGTAGCACCGGCAACTCCACCGGACCGCACCTGCATTTTGAAATCAGACAAGGTACTGTTCAGCGTAACCCCTATGGATTTTTGCCATAAATTTTCTGCCCCTTGAAAAAATTAAAAAGCCATCCCCCTACAGGATGGCTTTTTTTGTTGAATAAGTGATGTTTGCCTTAAACAACCTCTTCTCGACTGGACCAAGGCCGGTAAGTTCGCCAGCGTTTTTTAAGGTAGAGCCGGCTCTCTTCAAATTCCACGGCTTGGGCCGCTATGGTGCCTTCACGGCCTACCAAAGAGAGGCCGGCTATTTCTTGCCAAAACGCGGCTAAACGCCCCTGGTAGATAGGAAATAAGGCACTGACAATTTGATCCGGATCATCCTCGCCTTTATTAAAAACCACGGCAAAATCATAAATTATCCGCGCCCACAAATCCGAAGGGAAGTAGAAGCGGTCCGGGGGAAGCGCGGCCAGGGCTTCCAGGTGAGTTAAGTTGTCGGCGGTGAGGATGCGTTGCCACAAGGCTCGATACTCTATCCAGCCCAGGGCCAAATCGTCAAGTAACGGGGTGGGGTCTTGTTCCGGAGTCGGATTTGAGTTAACGGCGGTCATAAATTCGGTGAGGGTGGACAATGAATAAAAATTGTCTACCTGTTTCCAGGATTTTCTATAATCGTATACCAGGCGGAGCATAACGCTGACGACGTTTTGGAATTGAAGCTTGAAGCGGGCGTTGAGCCGTCCGGCTCGGCTCTTATCCGCAGGGGTCCGTGGCATATCTAAAGATAGGTCAAGCGAGGTTTGTTTTGTTCCCAACGCAGTTTGGGCTACCCGCCAATGGTTCAGGAGCGCATATGTAGACAACCAGGGTGACAAACCAAAGGCCGCCACCTCGGTTTCCCAAACATCCTCATCCAACAGCGCAGTAGCCAACTGAGGCGAAAGGGCAAAATCAGGGGCGGCGGGGTGGCGTACACTCCATCCCCATAGGGCGCGGAAAAGCGGATAGGCAATCAAATCGCTCAAAATACTGCCGGGCGCCAGCGATGACCATTGATAGCGCGGCATAACTAAATCAGCTTTGTTTTCCAGGATCAAATGAGCCAACCCGGCTATCCAGTTTGGGGTAATGGTTTGGGTGTGGCTATCTAAAATAACAATTGCTTTGGCATCCAGGGCCAAAGCTGCATCAAACAAAGCGGCAATGGCGCTGCCCTGGCCTAATTGACCCTCATATCGGCCTGTGACCACCAGGCCATGATGACCGTTGACCGAGGCCTGGGCTGCGACCAGGCGACGGGTGGTCGCTTCAAGGCCCACATCGGCATTAACCAGTACGCTACGCAAGTGGGGATAATGTTGATCGGCTCCCGCTAAAGCAACACGCGCCACGTGCACTGCATCTTGGGTGTTTTTATGAGTAGGCAGACCAATCACCAAATCAGCTTCACCGATTGTTTTGAGTTGGCGCTGCGCGCCGGGGCGCAGCATGGGATGATACATCTTCATTGGGCTAAAGCATCAACGGCTGTGGCGGTTGCTTCTTCGGGCGTGGCTTCTCCACTGATAACTTGTTGAACCGCTTGCTGAATAATACGTCCAACCCGGTCGTAGCCAGCAAAGGCAGGTTGAGGCTGGGCCGTGTTCAGTTGTTCGGCCAAGTATATCCAGTAGGGGTCGTTTCCGGCAAGTTGGTTGAAAGCTGTCTCCCGGGTTGGGATTGAGTGATTAATGGTGTTCCACGTAGCATTGTTACTGGTTGACATGAATGACTCAATTAAGCGCAAAGCGTCTTTTTGGCGCTCGACATCATCGGTTACTAAAACCAGAGTCCAACCATGCATAATGAGCACGGGGGAGACACCTTCTTTTGGCACGGGCAAAGGGGCAAATGAGGTGTTCTTGAGTAACTCGCGGTCAATCAGATATTGGCGAACACTGATTTGAGCAATACCGGCTTTGGCTTCAAGGTAAATCGGCCAGAGTTCCTCGGTGGTGGCTGCTTCCAGCGCAGATGCGTCAATAATATCATTCGCCATAGCCTGTTGGTAAAAGTCCAGCACAGCTCGTAAAGCTCGCTCATCAATAGTGGGCGCGCCCTGGTCGTTGAGTAGTTTGCCGCCTGTAGAGAGATAGAGAGAAAGGGTGGTGTCGTTGACCAGGCCATTGACTCCTTTAGCTGGAAACAGGTAGCGGGTGTTGCTGCTCAAAACGTCTGACCACAGCACCAGGGGGGCGGTAAACGTACGGGTATTATAAACCGTATGTTCCATTTCTATGCCCAAGGGAACACCGACCAGGGTATTATTGATGGTTCCCATCTTCCGCGCGGCCGGCAGTAAGTCTTGCGCAATAGAACGGTCTAGCTTGCCGCCAAGTGGCTCAATCAAACCTTCTGTGTAAGCCTGGTTGAGGTCGGTGGTATTGAGTACGGCTACATCCGGTAAGATGGTCGGCGCAACCTCTCGAGAAGTCCTTAAAAAATCTAAAACGCCGCCTTTGCCGCTTGGTTTCTTGAGAATCATTTCAACTTTAAGATCAGGGTTGACTCGCCTGAAGTTGCGCAGGCTGTTGCTGATAAAATTACCGATTTCACCTTCGGCCTCAGAAGAAATCGTCTCAATGGTCCACACGGTTAGGGTTAGGGTAGAGTCTTCCGGGGTAGTGGTAGGGGTTATGGTAGGCGTGGCCACAAGCGTAGGGGTTCGATAAGGCCGGGTGGTGGCTGTAGTCTGAACGGGGGGAGTGTTTTGCTGGGTGTCGGTGGTAGCCACCGGCAGTTGACAACCTGAGATAACAATCAAAGCCAGACCTGCGGCCAGGGCAGTGATCAAACGAACCACCCTGCCGGTAGAACGGGAGGATGGACGGGAATAACCCCTGCCAAGTTTCTGTCTTGTTTGCCTCAGGCTCAAGGCCTGGTAGAGCATTTGCAAAGAAAAGTGGTCAGCCATATCATTTCCTTAAAATAACATCAGGGTTGGGATTTATTATACCACAGACAGACAAATTTATGACACTTGCTCATTTCAGGGGATTTTGCTAGAATGGTGCTCTTTTGTAGCCCAGTTTTAATCATACCCAGGCCATGATGATCATACAGACAAAAGAGGAGCACTACAATGGATTTAGCAAGCACTATCCGTAGCGTACCAGATTTTCCCATAGAGGGTATTTTATTTTATGATATTACAACCTTGCTCAAAAACCCGACTGCTTTTAAGGAAAGTGTTGACCAACTGGTTCGTCATTATCGGGAGGCGGGGGTGGATGTAGTAGCGGGGATAGAATCCAGGGGCTTTATTTTTGGCGCGCCGCTGGCTTATCAGTTAGGCGTTGGGTTTGTGCCGGTGCGGAAGCCGGGCAAACTACCCGCCGAAACCACCGCCGAAAGTTACGAGTTAGAGTATGGCACAAACACCATTGAAATCCATGTGGATGCCGTTGAGAAGGGACAGAAGGTTTTGGTTGTAGACGACCTGCTGGCCACGGGCGGCACGGCCAAAGCCACCTGCAATCTGGTTGAGAAATTGGGCGGCGAGGTGATAGGCGTAGCCTTTGTCATCGAGTTAAACTTTCTCAAGGGGCGAGAGAAGCTACAGGGTTATAACGTTTTCTCGTTGCTCCAATATAACGAATAATGCTGTACTGCTTTAGCCCTTCAGTTTAAGCATAATGGTGGCCAGAGGTGGTAGCGTAAGCGAGAGTGATTGGGCGTGTCCATGCATGGGCACGCTTTCTGTTTCTCGACCCCCTTCATTGCCTACGTTGCTGCCCCAGTAGAGGGTCGCATCGCTGTTGAGGATTTCCTGGTAGTAGCCGGGCCTGGGCACGCCGATGCGGTAATTGTGGCGCGGCACAGGGGTAAAGTTGCTGACCACCACGATGAACTCAGCGGAGGACCTGGCGTTACGGATGAAGGCAAAAACGCTGTTGTCGCTATCGTTGGCGTCAAGCCAGGTGAAGCCGGTCCACTCAAAGTCGTCCTCGTACAAGGCCGGCTCATTTTGATAAAGGTGATTTAAGTCCTTAATAAAACGTTGCACGCTCTGGTGATTGGGCGCTTGCAGAGCTTCCCACTCCAGGCTGGTGGTAAAGTTCCACTCCTGCCACTGGCCGAATTCGCCGCCCATAAAGAGTAATTTTTTGCCGGGGTGTCCCCACATAAAGCCGTAGTAAGCCCGCAAATTGGCAAATTTCTGCCACTCATCCCCCGACATTTTGTTGACCAGCGAACCTTTGCCGTGGACCACCTCGTCGTGCGAGAGCGGCAGAATAAAGTTTTCATTAAAGGCATATAGCAGGCTAAAGGTCATGTCGTTGTGATGGTATCTGCGAAAAACGGGATCTTTGCTCATATATTTGAGGGTGTCGTGCATCCAGCCCATGTTCCATTTTAAGCTGAAGCCCAGGCCGCCCATATAGGTAGGCCGCGAGACCATGGGCCAGGCCGTGGACTCTTCGGCAATGGTCAGCACCCCAGGGAAGACGCCATGCACTACTTCGTTGACTTTGCGTAAAAAGCTGATGGCGGCCAGATTTTCGCGCCCGCCGTATTCGTTGGGTATCCATTGTCCCTCTTCGCGGGAGTAGTCAAGATAAAGCATCGAAGCCACCGCGTCAACCCGCAAGCCATCAAAATGGTATTTGTCGAGCCAAAACAGGGCATTGGAAATTAAAAAGGCGCGGACTTCGTTGCGCCCGTAATTAAAAATGAGCGTGCCCCAATCTTGATGCTCCCCCTGGCGGGGGTCGGCGTGGGAGTAAAGATGAGTGCCGTCAAAATAATTAAGCCCCGCACCGTCTTTGGGGAAGTGGGCCGGCACCCAATCCAAAATCACCCCAATCTTGTGTTGATGGCATTGGTCAATAAAATACATTAAATCTTCCGGCGGGCCAAAACGACTGGTGGCCGCAAAGAAGCCAAGCACCTGATAGCCCCAGGAAGCGTCCAGGGGATGCTCAGCAATAGGCATTAGCTCAATGTGGGTGTAGCCCAATTCCTGCACATAAGGGATTAATTCGTCGGCCAATTCCCGGTAGGTCAGGTAGCGGATGCCCCATTGTTCATCGGGCACTTTGCGCCAGGAGCCAAGATGGACTTCGTAGATAGACATGGGGGCGTCAAAGGCCTGGTGTTTGGCGCGATGGCTGACCCAATTGCTGTCGCCCCATTGGTAGCGACTAAGATTGACCACCACTGAGGCAGTTTTGGGGCGTTGTTCAATGGCAAAACTATAGGGGTCGGTTTTATCAAAGCTCTCGCCGGTTTGGGAAACAACGCGATATTTATATAGCGCGTATTCCTCTAAGCCCGGCACAAATAGCGTCCAGATGCCGCTGTCGCTGGAGTGCATGGGGTGGCTTTCGCCATGCCACCCGTTGAATTCGCCCATCACATAAACCTGCCGGGCGCTGGGCGCCCACACGGCAAAATGGACGCCTTTTTGATTGTTCAATTCAACCAGGTGGGCGCCCATTTTTTCGTAGGTTCGTTCATGCGTGCCTTCACCCAAAAGGTATTTATCAAAATCCGTGAGCCATTGGGTGGGAGTAGTTTTAACTTCTTTGGCCGGACTCGTTTTTTTCTTGGTCATCTTTTTTATCCCCTCTAACAGGATACGCGATCTTTGGACATAATTAACGTTGCTTAACCTTTAACCGATATTAACACATTCCGTAAATAGGGGCAATATCGGGAGGGGGTCTGTTTTAAATTGGCCCGGCCTATTTCAAATTAGCCCGGCCTATTTTGCAAACTAAGAGATTTGTAGTAAAATCTCCCCAGTTTGCGTAGAGATTGCGTAGGCCAAATGGCTTAGTGATAATTGCCAAACGGTACGCAATCATGCTATAATGACCTTAGTTTGATAGATAAGGGTTGTGTAGAAATTACCATACGGCTCAGGGAACAGTCGGTAATTTTAGAAAAAACAAAATAACCACTTCAACTAAAAAAGAGGAAGGAGCGCGTTATGACGGTCATAACCCAAAGACAACAACATCCTCAAATTGTTTCCAGGCCGCGCCGCCGGGTCAAATCAAAAAGAGCGCAAAAAAGTAATCAGCCGGGTTCACTGGTAATTTCCAGCTTAAAGGCCAGTTTAGTGGGCGGAATTTGTATTTTGCTTTTGATGTTAATCAGCCTGATTCCCTTGCAGTTTTTGGCCTGTCTGGTGGTGCCCGGTTTTTTGGTGGCCTGGTTGAGCACCGGAATGTTGGCCGGCATTTTGGCCGGGGATAAGGTGCAGAGCAGTTATCAGGGCGGCAAGGTGGGCTGGATGGCCGGTTTTTGGTCGGGGGTGTATGGCGGCATTATTGCCATGATCTTGGCCGCCGTGGGGGTGTCGGTGTTGGGGATTCCCATTGTTAATTTTGGCCAGGGCATTGTGAACCAATTTACCCCGGAGCAGTTGGAAGGTTTGGTTAGCTATGGCCTGTCTACCGATATTATTGCTTTGGGCGGGCGTGTTTTTGGAATGTTTCTCATTGTGGGTGTCATAGGTTCTTTGATCTCCGGGCTTTTTAGCTCGCTGGGGGGGATGATTTACCCCAAGCTGAGCAGTTAGTTGATTTTTCTCAGAAGAATTTTAAGCCCCCGATGAGCGGGGGCTTTTTTGTTGCTGTTTTTAGAAAATTGACAATTGCCGGTTGTTTACCGATAATGAGGCCATGACTTTCACTTCCCCGGTTGAAAAAAAACAATACGTTAAAACTATGTTCGCCCGCATTGCCCATCGGTATGATTTAATGAATCGGCTAATGACCGGCGGGCAGGATGTCCGCTGGCGGAGATTGTTGCTTGAGCAAGCGTCATTATCGCCCGGCGGCAGGCTGTTAGACATTGCCGCCGGCACCGGCGACATTACTTTTATGGCCCTGAAACAATACCCTCATCTGGCGCGCGTTGTTGGGGCGGATTTTACCTTGCCCATGCTGCATGTGGCCCAACAGCGCCGGCGGAAACAAAGGTGGTCAAACCCAAAGTTGGCCGAGCTATTGAGTTGGAGTGGAGCCGATACGCTTCATTTACCCTTTGCCGATAATGCGTTTGACGCTGTGGCCAGTGGGTTTTTGCTGCGCAACGTAACCAGCGTCTCCCAGGCCCTGGCCGAGCAAAGACGAGTCTGCCGGGTTGGGGGACGGGTTCTGATTTTGGATGTTCCGCGCCCGGCGGATAATTTATGGGGCAGTGTATTTTGTTTCTATTTTCACCACGTTGTGCCTCTCCTGGGCGGCTTCATTACCGGCCAGCGAGATGCCTATAGTTACCTGCCCGCTTCCGCCGACGCCTTCTTACGTCCCGCTGAATTGCAAGTTGAAATGGAAAGCGTGGGGCTGCGGGAGGTAAAATATACGCTGCTAATGTTTAAGACCGTGGCCTTGCATGTGGGGGTCAAATGACCAATTCTGCTGGATTCCCCAAAGCCGACGAGCGGGGCGTGCCCAGCTTGGTTTGGCGGGCCGGGCAGAATCGCCGCCTGGCCATGATTAAAGCGGCGGCCGGGGAACGCCTTTCGGGCCGGAGCAAAGTTTTGGTTGATGGTTGTGGCGTGGGGCTGTATCTCCGGGTGTTGCGGGAATTTACGCCCAACGTAGTTGGGCTGGATATTGAACCGGAGCGCGTCGCCGAGAGTTATGGGTATTCTCCTTTGGCGCATGTGGCTGCCGGAGAAAATTTGCCCTATCCGTCCGGCTATTTTGATTTGGTTTTGAGTCATGAGGTCATTGAGCACGTCCAAAACGATGCCCTGTGCGTGGCTGAAATGGTTCGGGTGCTTAAACAGGGGGGGCGCGCCGTTATCTTTTGTCCCAATCGTCTTTATCCGTTTGAAACACACGGCCACTACTGGCGTGGGCAATACCATTTTGGCAACATGCCCCTGCTCAACTATCTGCCGGATAGGTTTAGGCGGAAATTGGCCCCGCATGTTCGCGCCTATACTATTGGCAACCTCAGACGGCTTGTCGCCAAACTGCCGGTGACTATTATCACGCATACCCAAATCTATCCCGGTTACGATAACGTGATGGCTCATCGCCCGGTCCTGGGACGTGTTTTGCAGCGAGTTACCTACGTTTTTGAAAAAACACCTTTGCGTATCTTTGGCCTATCTCACTTGTTGGTGATAGAGAAGAAATAAAATTGTGGGGCAAAAGTTGGCTAAACAACGGCCTAAAGTGGGGTAATTTTCATCCAAAATTTAGGGACATCGTCTATTATTTTACGAGGAGATTGTGTTCTTGACCAGCCACTCCCGGCGAATGACCAACCAAGTATTATCGTTCGTCGTTCCTTTTTCATCGAGGATGCGGCAGCGCCGGTAAGAGTAAGGGGAAACAAAAAAACAGACCGTTTGGTCTGTTTTGCAGGATTACAGGCCAGATCAAAAGAATCACTCTTCTTCTTCTTTTTCTTCTTCTTTTTTTGCGGTTGCTTTTTTGTTTTCTCCCCTAACTCTAATATGGGCGGTTTTTTGAGTTAATACGACTGTTCCTATCTCTAAACACCGGTCAATAATCTCGGTTAAGTCGTCGGGTAAAACGGTTTTGATTAAATAATCATCGGCGCCGGCTTCCAGGGCCTCATCAATAAGCGCCTGGTCTTTGTAGGCCGAGAGGACCAAAATAGGAACATCTTTAATCGCTTCAATCTGGCGCAGTTTTTCAATAGTTTCCGCGCCACTCATCTTGGGCATCATCATATCCACCAGGATGAGGGCCGGACGCCAGGCTCGGGCCTTTTGAATACCTTGCGGCCCGTCATCGGCTGTAATCACATCGTAGCCGGCCCGGGCCAAAACAAAGGTGAGCATGCGTTGCGTATCAGGGTTATCTTCAATACAAAGAATTCTAAATTTTGACACTGGAACCTCTTTTAACGCTCATTATTCTACCACAATGGTAAAATCATGTAAACAAGTTCAATGCCCTAAATTCAACATTTTAAGCATACACAATTGCGCCGACTTTTACAAACTATGAACCCGTGTTTATCCAGTTTTTTGACCCGTCGAAAAGTATTTTTTAACTTGCTCAACCTCTTCCTTTCTGCTACCATGCCGTTTCAACGGTAGACTGGTTGTTTTCTCGAGCCGGTGTGCCGTTTTTGTTGAAGTTCAGTTGTTTTCAGGATAATGCCTCATGCAAGCCAGTCGAAAAGTGATGATTACCCGTCGTCGCCGGCGGCGGGTGCAAGAACAAAAACCGAAAATTCTGCTGTATGTTTTGAGCCTGGGATTATTGCTTGTGGCCCTGGCGGTGGCCGCAATTTTTATCTCTTTCCTGACCAGTGTTGGCGCAGCGTATGCAGTTTATGATAGTTTTGCCCAACAACTGCCCGACCCCACCTCTATTGAAACCGAGCAGGAAGATTTTGAAACCACCAAGATTTATGATCGCACCGGCCAGGTGTTACTCTATGAGATTTTTGACCCCTTATGGGGTGACCGCAACTATGTTGAATTGAGTGAAATTCCTGAATTTTGCCGCGATGCCACGATTATTCTGGAAGATAAAACTTTCTATGAAAATCCCGGCTTTGACCCCGAGGGAATTGGCCGCGCCTTTGTGCAAAACTTGCAAGGCGAGCAGGTTCAGGGCGGCAGTTCCATTACCCAACAGCTCATCAAAAACATTTTGATTGACAAAGAAGAACGCACCCAACTTTCTTACACCCGTAAACTGAAAGAAGTGCTTCTAGCTGTTGAAATTACACGTCGTTTTGACAAGGACCAGATTCTGGAATGGTATTTTAACACCAACTCTTATTTTAACTTAGCCTACGGCATTGATGCGGCGGCCCGCGTTTATTTTGACAAACCCGCCAGCGCCCTAACTAAAGCCGAATGCGCTATGCTGGCCCCTATTCCTCAATACCCCTACCTCAACCCCATTGACAATGCGGAAAAGGCCAAGTATCGCCAGCTTATCACCTTAAACCGGATGGTGGAAGAAGGCGCCCTGACCCGCGCAGAGGCTGATGAAATCTACAAAGAAGAGATGCAGGTCAAAAAGATTCAAGAGCGATTTAATATTGTGGCCCCTCACTTTGCGGTGCATGTGCGCAAGGAACTTGAGCGTACGCCCGGCAAATATAACATCAACGACCTTGGCTTGATTTACCGGGGCGGCTTAAAAGTCTATACTTCCCTTGATCTGGACTTGAACAAAAAGGCTCAGGAAATTGCGGCCAACCATATCCAAGAGTTAAAGGACAATAACCACAATGCTAACAACGCCTGTGTTGTTTCCATCCGCCCCAAAACCGGCGAGATTCTGGCCCTGGTTGGCAGCGTAGATTATTGGGATGAGCAGAATGATGGCAATGTCAACGTCTGCACGGCCGACCCTGGCCGCCAGCCCGGTTCGTCCTTCAAACCTTTTAATTATACCACTCTTTTCTCCCAGGGCGTGTACAATGCGGCCACCATGGTCATGGACGTGCGCCAATCCTTTCCTGACGACCCCAACCCGCCCTACGTGCCGGAGAACTACGACCGCGAATATCACGGTCCGGTGCGTTTGCGTAACGCTCTGGCCAACAGCTATAACATTCCCGCCGTGTGGGTGCTGCACAAAGCCGGCATCAAAAACGTGATCGCCACCGCGCACCGGATGGGCCTGACCACGCTCAACGCCGATTATTATGGCCTGGCCCTCACCCTGGGCGGGGGCGAAGTGAAGCCCATTGATATGGCTTACGCCTTCAGCGTAATGTCCAATTTAGGCATCATGGCCGGCCAGCCTGTGCCTGAAGTAGACCGCCGGCCCGGCCATCGCACCTTGGACCCGGTGGCTATTCTGCGTATTGAGGACAAAGAGGGCCATATTATTTACGAATACAAAGAGCCAACCACCGAACAAATCCTTGACCCTGCCCTGGCTTATCTTATGGTTGACATTCTTTCCGACAACACCGCCCGAACCCCTGCCTTTGGCGCGAATAGTGTTTTGAAACGTGATTTTGAGGACCGGCCTATTGCGGCCAAAACCGGCACCACCAACAACTTTAGAGACAACTGGACCGTAGGCTTCACCCCCCAACTGGCCACAGCCGTGTGGGTGGGCAACAACAACAATGAAGAAATGAAAGATGTGACCGGTCTTTCCGGAGCAGCCCCTATCTGGCACGATGTGATGCTTTATTACCACCAAGACAAACCGATTGAGTATTGGCAGCGTCCCCGGGGCCTGGTGGACGTGCAGGTTGACGCAGTCTCCGGCCTGTTGCCCGGCGACCACACCGAGCGCACTGTCACTGAAATTTTTCTGGAAGGCACCGAACCCAAACAAAAAGACAACGTGCATCAGGTTTTCCGGGTCAACCGCGAAAACGGAAAATTGGCTACCGTCTATACCCCCCCGGAATTGGTAGAAGAGCGCGTGTATGAAATTTACCCGCCGGTGGCCAACGATTGGGTGCGCGAGAACGACATTCCCCAACCACCCACCGAATACGACGACAGCACCGGTCCGGCCATCAACCTGGGGCCGGTAGCCGTAATCAATCCGCGTCCGTATGAGTATGTCAAAGGTGGGGTAGTGATAACGGGCAATGCGCAACTGGACGGCTTTCAATTGTATCGCCTTGAATACGGCCAGGGTCTCAACCCGGCTGAGTGGCGGCAACTGGGCGGCGACCACGGCAGCCCGGTTGAAGGCGGCCCGTTGGAATTTTGGGATACCACTGTCGAGGAAGAAGGTCTATATACCCTGCAACTGACCGTAGTCAGGGGCGACCAGAGCGTTGAGCGTAAGGCCGTGCAAGTTACGGTTGACAACACCCCCCCGGAAGTTGAAATCATCAACCCGGAGCCGGAGCGCGTTTACGTGTTGGAAGATGACGAATGGATCAATTTGCAGGTTGACGCGCTTGACAACTTCTCCATGAACCGGGTTGAGTATTTTATGGACAATCAGAAAATTGGCCAAAGCACGGTAGACCCCTATACCCTGCGCTGGAATCTGGTTTTGTCCGACACCCAGGTTTTTTGGGAAGCGCCGGTTACGCAAAGCGTGGTCATTACCCAACCCGATGGTTCAATCATTGAAACCGGCGAATTTTTTACCGTAACCCACGTAGTTACGGTCACTACACCCATTACCGACCCCGAGGAGTTAGCAGCGCTGCCCCCCGATGAGCCGGCTGAAAAAAAGATTGGCTATCAAAAAGTCTATTCCGATGGCTGGACCATTATCAGCACCACCCTGGGCTATACCGAGTCCCACCTGATTCACGTGGTGGCCTACGACTCGGCGGGGAATGAAACCAAAACCGAACCAATTCGGGTCTTTATCACTCACGAGGAAGAAGAGGAGAAGGAGGAAGAAGCCGCTGATAAACCTCAAGGGTTTGTGCTACCTCCCCTCCGTAATCGCGTTATCAGGGGTTAGAAAAAAGCCTATGCTCATCCTCATCACCAACGACGACGGCATAAACGCCCCGGCCCTTTTTCCGCTCAAAAAGGCCCTGGACAGCGTGGCCGATACCATTGTGTTTGCCCCCGATCACAACTGGTCGGCCTCCGGGCATCCCAAAACCATGCATAAACCCCTGCGGGTTGATCCCTTCACCCTGTCCGACGGCAGCCCGGCCTTTGTCTCAACGGCCCCTCCGCCCGACTGTGTGGCCCTGGCTTTGTTGGGAGTGGTAGAGCCGCAACCAGAGCTGGTCATTTCCGGTATCAATCACGGAGCCAATTTGGGATATGATGTTTTTTACTCCGGCACAGTGGCCGCAGCCGTTGAGGCCACCATCAGAGGCGTGCCTGCCCTGGCCATTTCGCGTGAACGAAATGATGACGAGGTGCTGCCCACGGTTTTAGATGGGTCCGACAATGATGGCCTTTTACAGATCGCCGAAGAAATTGATTACACGCCCATTGTTGCCTTCTGCGCCCGGTTGGTCCAAAAAGTGAGTGAACGTGGCTTGCCCGCCAATATGTTTCTGAACATTAATTTGCCCGATGTGCCCTGGTCGGAGATAAAGGGTATTGAACTGACCCGCCTGGGCCATCGTGTTTACCGGGACAAACTGGTGGCGCGTGAAGACCCACGAGGCCGGCCTTACTATTGGATTGGTGGTCTGCCTCCCCAAGGCGTGGCCGATCACGGGACCGACATCTGGGCGTTGGCCAACAAACTCATTTCCATTACTCCGGTTAACCTGGATATGACCGCCTATCGCATGATTGATGACCTGAAACGCTGGAAGTTAGAAGACCTGGCCCTATGACGTTTCAACCTTATCCTACCCGCAGTGGATTTCTGGCCCTCATTGTGGCAATTTTAGCTGCCACTGTGGTTATATTTCTCCTTACCTTGTTACCTCAAGGTGTTTCTCTTGAAATGCCTATTGACTGCCCCGAAGTTATGTGCAGGGTCGTCAGTTTATTGTTCCAACAAAGCGATCCCTTCGACCTTTTCAAAATATTCATTGGTTTGCTGGTGGCTTTGCTTGTAGTCATTGTTGCTTTCTATTGGGCCGCCATCGCTTTTAAACTGCACTATCATCTGAGCCGCAATGGTTTGGCCATCCAATGGGGCTTGATTGAGTATCGCATCCCTGTTGACCATATTGAAGCCATCATCCCGGCCCAAACAGTCGCCGAGTCGGCCCGTTTTTGGGGCCTAAATTTGGCCGGGTTGCGCTATGGCTGGGGCCGGCTGGCCGGATTTAGTCCCCTTAAATTTTACGCCGCCGCGCCGCTGGTTAATAGTTTGTTGGTGATAACTTTGGGCCGAACTTATGTCATCTCCCCGCAGCAGCCTGATCGTTTTCTGCAGGCCTGGCAGTCTCGCCAATCGCTTGGCCCCACGCAGGAGTGGTCAACCGGCATGCGCCGGAGTTGGCCGCTCAACACGCCGCTCCTGGCCGATCCTCTGGCCTGGTGGTTATTAGGCCTGGCCGGTCTGCTCTGGCTGGCGCTGTTAGGGTATTTGGCCTTTACCTTTGCCGACTTGCCCGCCGTTTTGCCTGTCCACTTCAATGCCCTGGGGCGCGCCGACCGCATCGCCGGCAAATGGACCTTATTGCTGCTGCCCACCATTGGCGTGGCGGTGGTGGTTTTTAATGCTTTGTTGGGCGAGGTGGTCTATCGGCGGGAAAAATTGGCTGCTTACCTATTGTGGGGCAGCACTATAATAATGCAGATATGTTTGGGGGTGGCTGCATCCATGATCACGGCTTAAAATGATACCCCGTCTGGCAAAATCCAAGATAAAATTCATCAGATTATTGTAATTGTATTTTGCGCATGCTATAATTCCCCCGTTGAATGTTAAGGTCTGGTGCTGCACACCCCTTAGCCAATCATTCCTCAATATAAAAAAGTGAATTTCACCAGCACCCATATCGTTTGCACAGGGCAAGCTTGGGTCTGAATTATATATTTTTTGGCAATCTTAAAATGGATGACATCGAATTAAAACAGTTTCTGGAAACTCTCCATCATCACTTGAATATCCTCCAGGAGCGTGAAGCCAAATTCGGCGGCAACGCTCCCCTTGACCTGATTAATCAAATTGAAGATCACCAGACGGCGATTGCCTTGGTTGAGGCCAGATTAAATAATGAAATTTCCAAAGCAGAGCTTGAGAGGCAGTTAGCCCCTTTAACTTTGGGCCTTGATCGTGGCGACATGGAAATTGTGGCGGGCAAGAATATTGTCAAGATTGGCAACATCACCGTTCCCGCTCTGCCCCTGGTGATTGGGGTGATGGTGGCGTTGGGGATAGCGGCTTTTGCCACCTGGTATTTTTTGGTTCCCTCTCAGATGCCGTTAAACACCTTTAACGTGGCCGTCGCTGATTTTGGCCAGGTTGATGCCCAGGGCCGGGTTAGCGTGTCGGAAGACGGCAAAAACTTGAGCGAGTGGATGTTTGGCGAGATGCAGGCGGAGTATAAAAACTGGCCGGCAAACCAACCCGTGGCCTGGCACGATAGTATGAGTTTTCTGCAAAAGCGGGGCAAAATTGGGATGGTTCAGGGAGATACTCCGGCGGAGCGCCAGCAAGTTGCCCAGAAAATTGCGGAGCGCATTGGCGCTCAGATGGTGATCTATGGCAACATTGCCGTTGATGAAAACCCGCCCTATTTTATCCCCGAATTTTACATTGCCGACCTTGAAAATGAAGCGGATGAAATTGTGGGTACACACCAACTCGGCTCGCCGATTGAAGTGCGGCTGCCGTTGGACTTGCGTGACCAGCGGGCCGGCAACTTTTTTCAGGAAAACCTGGGCGTCCGCGCCGATGCGCTGGTCTGGTTTACCCGAGGGCTGGCCCTAGATTTGAGTGGGCGGCATGAAGATGCCCTGACTGTGTTTAATGAAGCCGGAAACTCGCCAGAACTTGAAAGTTGGGATGAGGCGCAAGGCCGGCGTATCCTGGATTATTTTATTGGCCGGGAAGCGCTGTTCCTCACTCGCGACCCAGACGCCACCTTGAATGAAACAAAAGCTAATCATCTGGACCAGGCCGAAGCAGCCTTCAAAAAGGCGTTGGGCAACGATGAAAATTATCCCCGGGCGTATATTGGTTTGGGTGGCGTTTACTTTCAGCGGGCGCAGAGTTTTCCGCCCCCAGAACGTCTGGAGAATGACTATTTGAATCTGGCCATTGAGCAATATTCCCAGGCGGTTGCCGCTGAGAGCGGCACGGGGAGTCAGGTGGAGACTAAAGGGGTACTGGGACTGGGGAAAACCTATCGTCTTTTGGGGGAAGCCCATCTATTTGCCGGAAATTACGATCAAGCACTGCCGGTTTATGAACAGGCGATCACGTCTCTTGAAAAAGGTATCGGTTTGTTGAACCCTACCCAGCACCGCGACCTGGCCGAAGCCTATCATGCTTTGGGCGCCGCTTATCATGGGCAGGGGCATATTCAGCTTGTCGAAAAAAACAAGACGGCCAGTGAAACCCTGTTTGAAAAAGCGTTTACGGCCTACGATAATTGTATCAAAGAGGCCGATGCCGAATTTTACGATACTACCTTGCAAGCGTTGAAGAGTAAATTTTGTGAACCCAAGCGCGAGAATGTGCTCGATGTTCTGGCTGCTGAGTTTTAAGGAGGAATCATGCCTGTCCGATTGCGGTTGTATCTGGGGGGATTAATAATAACCGGCGCATTTTTATTTGCCTGTGGGGTTGCGCCATCGGGGGACGAACCGGCGGCTACGCCCGACCTTATTGCCACCGAAGTGGCGGTTAAAAAAGCAGCGGCTGCTACCCTTACCGCCGAGGCGGTGCTGGCCCAGGCGCAGGTTACGGAGGAGTCACCTGTCGCCGAGAAAACTCCACTTACCGAAACCCCGTTGCCATCATTAACATTGTCGCCGGCAACGTTGCCGACTACGTCGCCGACTACGTCGCAAACTACCGGCAATACCGTCCAATCGCCTGATACGGCCACACCGGTATTGCCGGAATGTACGGTGGTGTGGCTAATGGCCTTAATCTCCGCAGCGGGCCGGGCGTGGTGTATGAACCTGCTCTGGCATCGTTGTTGCAGGGAGTGGTAGTGATGCCTCAAGCCCGTATTGCCGACAACACCTGGATTCAAGTCCAGGTCCTGGAAACCGGCCAGGTCGGTTGGGTCAGTGCCGGGGCGGAGTATATTTCTTGCAATATTGATCTAACAGGTTTACCCTTGGGGCAGACGCCGCCCACGCCAACACCGTTGCCCACAGCTACCCCCATCCCGCCCACCCCCACCGAACCCGCGCCGCCCACGCCTACCCCGCCGCTGCTGGTTGACGTGCCGGTTGAGGGCGGGCAGTCAGAATTGAAAGGGAAAATCATCATCCCCGGTTTTACCCGGGATCAATTGAAGGGTCCCAATAATGATGTGACCTTCCGCGACCGGCTGGTGTTCCGGGTGGAGGTGTATGATCCCCAAAAGGGCAACCAGGATGGCGCCGGGATTGAAAGCGTTAAGATTGTGATCAATGGCCCCAACGGCGAAGTTCACGAGCGCACCGAGCGTACAGCCGGTTACTGCGTATTTGGGGGTGGTGAACCAGATTGCAACGTGTTTAGCCTCAGAGATCATAACCGGTGGCCGGAAAGAGATGAAGAGATTCAAAATGGAAATCATGCCGTGGATATCTTTATTACCACCAAAGATGGCCGGGAAGAACAATGGATCTGGAATTTTGAAATTGACAAGTAAATCTAAACAAGGAGATGGCCTGAATGTACGTGTTTGTTCTCTTGTTGCACAGTATTTTTCGCTGGTTGGTGTTGATTGTGGGCGTTATCACGGTGGCTATATCGTTGGGGGGCTGGTTCAGCAAAAGTGATTGGACCCGCACCAACGAAAAGATGGGACTGGCCTATGTCAGCCTGGTAGATATGAATGTGCTATTGGGGTTCTTGTTGTATCTTTTCCTTAGTCCCATCACCAAAGTTGCGTTTGCCAACTTTGGCGCAGCGATGGGGGATAACGTGTTGCGATTTTTTGCCGTGGAACATATCTTTGGTATGATCGTGGCCCTGATTGTGGCCCACATAGGGCGCGTGCTTACTAAAAAAGCCTCCGAGCCATTAAAAAAGCACCGAACGGCGGTTATTTGGTACACCTTGTCATTGCTGGTGATGCTGGTGATGATCCCGTGGGATCGGCCGTTTCTACGTCTGGGCTAAAATATACTAACCTATTTTTATTCCACGGCCACTGTTTCGCTCAACCACCGCTGGATTTCCGTTCTATCTGGCAAACGGCCGCTTGAAACCAGACGGCCGTTGATGACCAGACCGGGCAGCGCATCCTCAGGGATGAATTTGCGAATCTGGTGTGGATCATTCACACAGACCAGCTTGACGTTGGCCAGGTCCAAATCCTTCAACACCTGAGCAGTCAACAATTCCAGATTCAGACAATCATAACAACCGGTACCCAAAATAGAGACCTCCATGAGAACACCTTCTTACGGTTGTATTTCCCCTCTGACAAATAATTATTGATGGGGAGGGGCTTGCATCTTTTTTTCGCAGGGAGGCTATGACCGCGCCTCCCTGCCATAACCATTGAGCAATATGGACGGATCGCCTTTACCAAATCATGATCCCAAAGTAGGCCGTGATGAATTTGACGGCCACGTACAGAAAGTAAAGACCGAAAATGAGCTTAAGGGTGGTCGGTTTGAAACGTTTGATGATGGCCGAACCAACCTGCGCCCCGATAATCGTGCCCAGGGCCAGCAGCAGCCCGGCCCCCACGTCTACAAAGCCCTGAATCAGTTTTATCCCGCCGCCGGCCACCGCCAGGGGAATCATGGTAGCTAACGAACTGCCTATGGTGATGTAGACCGGCGCGCCGAAGAGATAGATCAACCCCGGCACCAGGGCGTAACCGCCGCCTAACCCGGCCACGCCGGTGGCGACGCCCACGATGAAGCCGAAAACGGCCCACCCCCAAACCGGCCCCGGAATGGTGTTGCCTTCGTGCTGGGGCAGCTTGCGCTGGGTAATCCCCTCCCAGACCATGCGGATAGCCGGCCACAGAAAGACCAGTCCCAAGATCAGGCCCAGCAGTTGGCTATGAGGGGCCAGCAGCGTAAAGAGCCAGGAACCCAGAACAACCCCCAAAATTCCGGCCCCGCCTATCCACAGCACGGCTTTCACGTCCAAATTGCGGCGTACCAGATGGCCGTAGCCCCCGGAGATGGCGGTAAAGATAACGGCAAACAGGGTTGTTCCTACCGCGATGGCGGCCGGATAGCCCATCCAAAAGTGAATAATAGGCAGCATCACACTACAGCCGCCGGTTCCGATCAGCCCCCCCAATATGCCGGCAATGAAGCCGACTATCATCAGGATGGTCCCGCTGGCGACAGTCACAGCCGGCGCGCCGGTAGTCATCTGGCCCGAAGGCCCGGCTAAGAAGTACCACAGGGCAATGACCACCATGATGAGCAGTAAGACCGCCGTGGGCAGGTATTCCTTAAATAGAGACGATGATTTAACAGACATTGTTTTTACCTCCACATTCAACTGTATGGTTAAGTAACCAGGTTCAATTTTGCCAATCATTGCCTTATCCACGATTGGCCGGAGGCGGTCGTTTGAGGCCAGGCCCGCGTCCACATTGACACAGGCAACGGCACACTCTGCGATGGCAACGTTTGTACTTCACGGTTATGCTCTTTCATTTGGATTGATCAGCTTTTCTTCAGCGTTTCTACTTGTTGCAATAGGATTGCATGGAAGCATTTATCCCCGTTTTTCCATCGCCCGCCTGGCGGCAACGGGTTGCAGTACGAATAGCGGCAAGTAATGGCAGCAGCCAAAAAAAGTGTAACATCAGAGGCGCGCCACACTCCAGGCAAGGCAAGATGCTTATCATCAGCAGCGCACCGGACACAGCCCATCCTCAACCTATTCCGACCAACCCAGGTAAACATCAGCCGCCAGTCAAATTCAATGACTAATTATATAAACCAAAAATATTCCACGCCTGCCGGATTACAATTTATGGCGATTTACAATCCGGCAAGCGCAGTCTTTTAATTAAGCTGCCGTGACGATTACACGGTTACGTCTTGTTCAGCCAGCCACTCCTTGATCCGCCGGTCAATCTGGTCGCGCACCTCGCGGAATTTGGCCAACTTTTCTTCATCTGATCCCTCAAGTGCCGCAGGGTCTTCAAAACTCCAATGGTCATGCCGCCCCGCGCTCATCAAAAACGCCTGGGGGCAATTCTTCTCCGCATCGTCGCACACGGTAAAAAAATATTGGAAATGGACCTTGGCCAGATACTCCTTCAAACTTTTTGAATGTTGCCCATCAAGGCTGATGCCGATTTCTTCCATCACGCGGACTGTGTAGGGGTTGATCCCTTTTGGCTCCAACCCGGCGCTGTGGGCCTCATATTGATCGCCAGCATATTTTTTAAGGAATGCTTCGGCCATCTGGCTGCGGGCCGAATTTCCAGTACAGAGGAACAACACTTTTTGTTTGGTCATTTCAGGTTTCCTTTCTATAGATAAAATAAAGTTTTGAAGGTGAAGTCTCTGGCGCATCGGCGGGCCGGAGACCTATTCAATTATGGCGTTCCCTGGTGTTGTTCCTATCCTCGATTGTAGTTATTTTGTTATTTCCTGTCCATCGGACAGACCCTGTCCCGGCTGGCAGGCTTCTCCGGCGGCCTGAATTATCTCTGGTGAGGCGCTGGTCACTGTCCCGCCAAAATACCGTCGCTGGAAATAGAGAGCCACGTTTACCAGCCCAATCAGCACCGGTACCTCCACCAGCGGCCCGATGACCGCAGCGAAAGCCACGCCTGAGTTGATGCCAAACACAGCCACGGCCACGGCAATGGCCAACTCAAAGTTGTTGCTGGCCGCGGTAAAGGCAATGGTGGTTGTTTTGGCATAATCGGCCCCAATTTTGCGCCCCATCCAAAAACTAACCAGGAACATCAGCACAAAGTAGATAAGCAAGGGAACAGCAATCCGCACCACATCCAGCGGAATGGTCACAATCAGGTTGCCCTTCAAACTGAACATTACCACAATAGTAAATAGCAGAGCAATCAAGGTGATTGGGCTGATGCAGGGGATGAATTGCGTCTCATACCATTCTTTACCTTTGGCGCGAATCAGGACGAAACGGGTCAACATCCCGGCGATGAAAGGGATGCCCAGATAAACGAAGACGCTCTGGGCAATCTGGCCCATGCTCACTTCTACCAGACTGCCGCTCAAGCCAAATAGCGGCGGCAGTACGGTGATAAAGACGTAGGCGTACACGCTGTAAAAGAGTACCTGAAATACGCTGTTAAAGGCCACCAGCCCGGCGGCGTATTCGGTGTCGCCTTTAGCCAACTCGTTCCAGACAATGACCATGGCAATACAACGGGCCAGGCCAATCATAATCAGGCCGACCATGTACGCCGGGTAGTTGTGCAGAAAGATGATCGCCAGCCCAAACATCAAGATAGGCCCAATAATCCAGTTTTGGGCCAGCGACAGTCCCAACACTTTCCAGTTGCGGAAGACGTCGCCCAACTCTTCATATTTTACTTTGGCCAGGGGTGGGTACATCATCAAAATCAGGCCGATGGCGATAGGGATATTGGTGGTATCCACCTGAAAGCGGTTGATAAAGGCTTCTACGCCGGGGACGAAATAGCCCAGCCCCACCCCCACGGCCATGGCCAGAAAAATCCACAGGGTTAGAAAGCGGTCCAGAAATGGCAGTTGGCTGGTTACACTTTTGGGTTGCGCCCCTTGCTGCGCCGCAGTTGTCATGGTAGACCTCCTTAAGATCGCAAGATTAATTTTGTTGCAGTATTTGAACCATTTTATCGCGGGTGGGCACTCCGCCGGAATGAACCACTTTTTCATCAATCACCACGGCGGGGGTGGTCATAACGCCATAGGCCATGATGTCGGCCATATCTTTAACCTCCTGAATTTGGGCCTCCAGCCCCAGGTTCGCAACAACCTCTTGCGCCAAAACTTTTGTTTTCTGGCAGTTGGCGCAACCGCCGCCTAAAATTTTAATGATCATCGTCTAACTCCTCATAGTTTTTTATAGTTTTTCAGAAAAAGATTTTGAATTCTTGCCGGGTAGAGACAGGACAATGTCCTTTCTCTACCCAAAACATTATCTGAACAACTACAGTTGGTGGCGAAACTCAATTTCGTCGCCGCATTAGTTTAGATTTGGATAATCAGATTGAACAAATAGCCGGTAAAAATAATGGCTATCCCCACAATGCCGATGAAGAGCACAATGAGTTTTGGTTTGAGAACCCGTCGTAAAATGAATATCTCCGGCAAACTCAAAGCCACCACCGACATCATAAAAGCCAGCGCCGTGCCCAGGGCCGCGCCTTTTTCCAACAGGGCATAGACCACGGGGATCACTCCCGCGGCATTGGCGTACAAGGGAATTCCTAATACTACTGCCGCGGGCACCGACCACCAGGCCTGACGCCCCATAATGCCGGCCAGAAAATCTTCCGGCATGTAGCCGTGAATGACCGCGCCAATGGCAATACCGATCACCACAAACGGCCATACCCGGCCTACAATCTGGCGGGTCATGTGGATGGCATCGCGAATGCGATCATTCCAGCTAGGTTTGGCGGCGACGCCCTGATTCTGGCCTACCCGAATTTGCCACACAAAATCTTCTACATATCGCTCTGGCTTCAGCCGGCCAATAATTACCCCGCCCACAATGGCTATCACCAGGCCGGTCGTCAGGTACAGCCCCGCAATCTGCCAACCAAATAATCCCAGCAGCATGGCCAGGGCTACCTCGTTGACCACCGGGGTGGCGATGAGAAACGAAAATGTAACCCCAACCGGAATTCCACTTTCCACAAAACCGATGAACAGCGGCACCGCCGAACAGGAGCAAAACGGTGTGACCACGCCCAGCCCGGCGGCCAACACATTGCCAATACCTTCCCGTTTGCCGCCGAGAAGGGCGCGAGTTCGTTCTGGGCTAAAAAATGACCGGACGATGGTGACCAGAAAAATCATGCCGCTCAAAAGAAGCAAAATTTTGGACGTGTCGTACAAAAAGAAATTGACTGCCTGGCCAAAATGGCTATCGGGCGATAGACCCAGCAGGGTGTAGGTCAACCAATCGGCCAGCGGCTGCAATACATTCCACAGAATAAGCCACAAAATGGCCGCCCCAACCATTAATGCCGGCAATTGCCAGGCTGGTCGGGTGGAAGGTGAAGCTGCTTGATAAGTTGACATAATTCTATTTTCCTTTGGTTGGCTGAACTCGTTCGTCAGTTGTCAGTTGTCCTTCCGGGCCGCATAAAACCAGGCGAGGCTGAATTCGAGCCGGATCAAAAAATTCGTCGAACCAGTTTCGCCACCGGCTGATCTCCTTTCGATCTACAGCATAATAAATCCAGCGGCTGTCAACGGCATCACGCCGACTATGGATCAGCCCGGCTTTACGCAAGATGCGCAAGTGATGTGAAAGCAAATTGGGCGGCAGCCCCAGGCGATCATTCAACTCACAATTACACGAGTCCCCTTGCATTAGCAGGTCAAGCACCCGTAGCCGGTTGGTATCGGCCAGGGCTTTAAGAATGGTGGTCGCTTTATCCAATGTTTCCCCACAAATAGTTTGCTTCTCGGCCATACGATCATCTCCATTGCCTTTTTGGGTAATTAATTCAATAACTATTGAAGTATATCATCCAAAAAAACGACCTTCTATTCAGGCCCCAATCTATTTCAATCTCTATTGAAATATCTATGCTGGATTATACGCCCTGTGCCAGTAGATGTCAAGTGACATTCGTCACTTACATAGATAACAAATGCTATTTTATTTCAACAATCATTGAATTATAGGAAATTTGGTTGAATTTTGAAAAATTGGTTGACATGGACCCCGGAATGTGCTATATTGTCATCAATATCAGGAGAAATATATCATGTCAAAACAACTCTACCGGTGGCTCAAAAACCAACCCAAAATAGAAGTGATTGCCAAAGCTGAAGATAGTACGGCCAATACTAACACCTGGTTGGCCGTGTTTGCCTTTGCCTTTATGGGGTTCTTTTTCTTTTTTAGCGGCGCGTTGTGGCGCGCTCTGATGGCCGGAGGTTGAGGCAGCTAGATAACAAGGGGTTTTCCAGGGCGCGACCACTCTCGGTTGCGCCCTTTTTATTTGCCCAACATTCTTGCCCCCTGCTACTTGTCTCACAAGGCAAGATAGACTATGATATGGCTCTGCCGACGATAGACATTATCCACGATGAGGAGAACAAGATATGCTCAACCAACTCGAAACCATGGCCGAAAGCGCCCGCGCCGAGTTAGGGCAGCTCAATACGGGCGATGTCCTTGATGCCTGGCACAGCAAATACATTGGCCGCAAAGGCGAAATCACCCAAATGCTGCGGCGGGTGGGTGAACTGCCCAAAGAAGAACGACCTACGTTTGGTCAGCGGGCTAACCAATTACGTCAAGAACTGGAAGCGGCCTACGAGCAGAAAGCCCAGGCCGTGAAAGTCACCGAAATGGAGCAAGCCCTGGCGGAGGACGCGCTCGATGTGACCCTGCCGGGACGCCCCGTGTCCCGCGGCCGATTACATCCCAGCACCCAAACCCTGCGCCGTATCTACCAGATTTGGGCCGAAATGGGCTTCCAGGTTTATCGCAGTCGTGACGTGGAAACCGACGAAATGAATTTCCAGTTCCTCAACTTCCCGCCGCATCACCCGGCTCGTGAGATGCAGGATACCTTCTACACCACCAATCCTGACGTGCTTTTAAGAACCCACACCTCACCCGGCCAAATTCGAGTAATGCGCGACTATTACCCGGAACCGATTCGGGTCATTTTGCCGGGGATGTGTTACCGGCACGAGCAGATTACGGCTCGCTCGGAAATTCAATTCTATCAGGTTGAAGGGTTGGCCGTTGGTCCTGGCATCCGTTTCAGCAATTTAAAGGGCACGCTCATCAACTTCACTAACCGGCTTTACGGCGAGGGCCGTCCGGTGCGTTTCCGGGCCAGCCATTTCCCCTTCACCGAGCCTTCTGCGGAGATGGACGTGCAGTGTTTTTTGTGTGACGGCCGGGGTTGCCGTATCTGCAAGTATACCGGCTGGCTGGAAATTCTGGGCTGCGGCATGGTTCACCCTAATGTGTTGCGTAACGGCGGCTACGACCCTGACAAATTCAGCGGTTTCGCCTTTGGCATGGGGCCGGAACGGGTCACCATGCTCCGCCATGGCATCGAGGACATCCGTTATTTCTGGGGCAATGACCTGCGGTTTTTGGAGCAGTTTTAGCAGGGTAGCAGAATGGCAGAGTAGCAGAGTGCTATAATAGTCGCTACCCTGCTACTTGCTACCTTGCCGCCATTGCCAAAAAACTTAAAAAATCGAGAGTTGAATATGAAAGTACCTATTAGCTGGTTAAAAGATTTTGTAGACATTACGTTACCTGTAGCAGAACTGGCCAAACGTTTAACCCTGGCCGGGCTGGAAGTTGGCGGCATTGACTATATCGGCGTGGAAGGGGCTGATTTAGTTTGGGATCATGATAAATTGGTGCTGGGCCACATTCTTAAGGTAGAGCAACACCCTAACGCCGATCGTCTGGTTTTGGCTACGGTTGACATTGGCGCCGCCGCGCCGGAAACCGTGGTTACCGGCGCACCCAACCTGTTTGAGTTCGTCGGCCAGGGCGACATTAGCCACCTGGGTCTCAAATCGCCTTTTGTGATGGAAGGGGCCACAGTCTACGATGGTCACGCCAAAGAACCCGGCGCAAAAATGAAGCTCAAGGGTCGTGAAGTGCGGGGGATCATGAACCGCCATATGCTCTGCTCCGAAAAAGAGCTGGGCCTCAGCGACGACCACACGGGCATCATCCTGGCACAGGATGATGCCCCGCCGGGTACACCCCTGGTTGATCTATGGGGCGATGTGGTGCTGGATATTGACTTGACGCCCAACATCAGCCGCTGCGCCTCCATTTTGGGGGTGGCGCGGGAGGTAGCCGCGCTGACGGGCCAGAAAGTGCGCTACCCCGCCGTATATGATGTCAGTGGGGGTGAATTGGCCGATTATAAACCCGCGGTTCTGGCCGGCAGTGGTTTGACCATGGGCCACGCCGAGGTGTTGCCTCCCTCGTTGGAAGGTGTGTTGGATATTGAAACCACCGAGCCGGAGTTGAACCCCCGCTTTGTGACCATCCTGCTTGAGGGGATCGAAATCAAGCCGTCGCCCTATTGGATGCAGCGCCGATTGCGGCTGGCCGGGATGCGCCCCATCAACAACATTGTGGACGTGAGTAACTACGTGATGTTGGAAACGGGCCAGCCCAACCATGCCTTTGATTGGGACGTGCTGCGCCACCGGGCGGTTGAGTATCCCCCCTCATCTTTCTCCTCAACGGAGGGTACAAAGGAGGGAGTGGTTAAAATTATCACCCGTCTGGCCGAACCCGGCGAAACTGTGCTGACCTTGGATGAAAAGATTCACCAGATGCCTGACTACTCCATTTTGGTCACCGATCCCAAGGGCAATCTCAGTATTGGCGGCATCATGGGGGGGGGAGAAAGTGAGGTCAGTGAGCAAAGCCAAAACATTCTATTGGAAGCGGCGGCCTGGAACTTTATCAACATTCGCCGCACCAGCCAGGCGCTCAATATTCCCTCTGAGGCGGCCTATCGTTTCAGCCGGGGCGTGCATCCCAGCCTGGCGATGCTGGGCGCATTGCGAGGGGCCAAATTGATGGCCGACCTGGCCGGCGCCGCGGTCAAGGGGGTGTTGGATTATTATCCCAACTCGCCGGAAGCCGTGGTGTTTGACCTGCCCCAGGCCGAAGTGACCCGCTTGTTGGGGATCGAAATTGAATTGGCCAAGATCAAGCATATTTTGGAATCATTGGAATTCCAGGTGCAAGAAATTCAGGCCGATAGCCCTACCTTGCGGGTGACTGTGCCGGATCACCGGCTGGACATTTCGGCCGAGCCGACAACGGGCCGGGCCGACCTGATTGAAGAAATTGCTCGGATTTACGGTTATGATCGCCTGCCGGTATCGGAAATTGCGGACGAACTGCCGCCGCAGCGTAATAATCCTGCCCTTGACCGCGAGGAGCGCACCCGCGATCTGTTGATCCAGGCCGGCCTGCAAGAAGTGATCACCTATCGGCTCACCACGCCCCAGGCCGAAGCTCGCGTATTGGGCCAGGACTATCCGGCCAGGGCGCAGTATGTTACCCTGGCCAATCCCTCCACCCCGGAGCGGACCGTAATGCGCCACAGCCTGCTCAACAGCGTATTGGAAATGGCGGCTGAAAATAGCAAACATCATCACCGGGTGCAGGTATTTGAAGTGGGTAGCGTCTACCTGCCCAATCCTCTTTCTCAAGAGGGGGAACAGGGCGAAGCCGCCATCCTGCCCGCCGAGCCGGTCCGCTTGGCTATGGTGATGGCCGGCCCGCGTGAGGACATTACCTGGCTGCCTGGTGCAGATAGGAGTGTGGTTGACTTTTATGATTTGAAGGGGGTGGTAGAATCGTTTCTCAATGGGCTGCACCTGGACAACATCGTTTACATTCCCACCCAACACCTAGCCTACCATCCGGGTCGGGTGACCGAGTTGCGGGTCAATGGTCAGGCGATGGGTGTGTTGGGCCAGTTGCACCCGCTGGTGGTGGCTGCTTACGAGCTGCAAGTAGACGATGGCCAGCCGGTGCTGGCCGCCGATTTTGACCTTGACGCCTTGCTATGCCAGATACCGGACTTGTACGTGGTGCGGAGTCTCTCTCGCTTTCCCGCAGTGCAGCAAGACATTGCCGTGGTGGTGGATGAGAATCTTCCGGCGGAACAGGTGGAAACGCTCATCGCCCAAACCGGCCGGCCCTTGCTGGTGGAGGTGCGTTTGTTTGACGTGTTCTGGGGAGCGCAGCTTGGCCCGGGCAAAAAGAGCCTGGCCTACAGCCTTACCTTCCAGGCCCAAGATCGCACCCTCACCGACCAGGTGGTGGCCAAACAGCAAGATAAAATTGTCAAACGCCTGGCGCAGGAGTTGGGCGCCAGATTGCGGAGTTAAACCCGGCGTCTCATCTAAAAGACTGAACAAGGCGCAGGGTAGCCAGGTAAAGAGACAGCTACCCTGCTACTTTGTTATTTTACCATTTTGCCTACTTTTTGAACGGTAAAGGAGTCACCCATGGTTGTTACTCAAGAATTTAGCCTATCCACCAAAGGCTTTTGCGATTTTTACAACATCACCCGCCGGGTAGAAGAGGCAGTGCGCGGCAGCGGTCTCAAAAACGGTCTGGCGACTGTGTTTACTCCCAGCGCCACCAGCGCCATTACCACGGTAGAATACGAAAGTGGGATGCTGCAAGATTTTGAAGATTTTTTTGAGCGCGTGGCGGCCCAGGCCTGGGAATACAAACACAACCAAAGATGGCATGACGGCAACGGTTTTTCCCACGTCCGTGCAGCCTTGCTTGGCCCCTCTATCACTGTGCCGTTTGTGGACGGCCAGCTCACTCTGGGCACGTGGCAAGAAATTGCCTTTGTGGATTTTGATAATCGCGGCCGGTCTCGCCGCCTGGTGGTGCAGATGATGGGCGAGTGAACTACGATTTTTTGGCGCACTTAACCTTTATACTATTTTATAATCCGGTTTTTTGGGATGGTTCATCTCTTACGAATAGTTAAGTTGACACTTTTCAAATAGGCGAAAATCTATATGAGTGTTAATCCAAGAAAAT